>JBOHAK010000215.1:0-21531 GCA_050697795.1 Gaiellaceae bacterium | reverse complement strand
CGTGCATCGCGGCAAGCGCGGGGATGCCCAGGCGCTCCGCAGCGGTGCGCGAAAAACGCGCGCACGCGTAGCCGTAGCGGCCGGAGCCGAACGCGGGCCCGGCGACGACGAGGCCCGGACCTTCCTCGGCAGCGAGCTCGAGCAGGCGTGCGAGCGCCTCCTCCTCGTGCTCCGCGAAGTAGTCGTCGCCGCAGGCGAGCGTCGCCACGATCTCGACGCCGTCGAGGGCCGCCGCGAGCCCGCGCCCCGGGCCCATGGCTCCGGCGAGCCGAGTCGGGGGGGTCTCGGCCGCCTCCTCCGCGCCCAGGCCGGCGAAGAACTGGTTCAGGTAGTGGATGGCGCTCACCATGTCGTGGCGGTGAGCGCGAGCTGGCCCGTCTGGTTCGTCGCGCCGAGGTAGTTCCGCACGGGGATGGGGCCGGCGGCCGCGGCGGGGGTGCCGTCGAGGAGCGTCTCCCCGCCGAGCACCCGCTCGGGCGTCCACGCGGGTACGAGCTCCTCTGCGTTCCCCGCCGCCACGATCGAGTCGGCTTCGGGCACCCAGTCGGTCAGACCGGGGCTCGTGGCCTCCGGGTCCGCCATCTCCGCGACGATCACGGTCGTGCGCACGCCGGCCTCCTCGCACGCCCGACAGGTGAGCATCACGTCGGTGTGGGAGTTGCCCCCGGCGTCGGTCGTCACGATCACGCCGTCCGCCCCGAGCGCGACCGCCGCCTGCGCAGCCGCCTCGGCCGCCCGCAGCTTGTCGTCGGCACTCTGCTCGTAGCCGCGCATGAGCACGACGCCGGCGAAGCGCAGGCGCCGTCCGTGCTCCCGGTAGAGCGCGCGCACGAGCGCGCTCCGCTGGAAGACCACCGTCGGGTTGCGGAGGGCGGCCCAGTGGTACTCGCCGCAGGTGACGGCGCCGTCGAGGAGCTCCGCCGGGTCGATCGCCCGCGGCAACCCGGCCTGCCCGACCGGCACCCCGTAGAGGAACTGGTAGTAGAGCGGGCCCAGGTCCGAGAGCTGGACGAGGGCGGCCACCGCGGGAAGATCGGCGTCGGCGGGCCCGCGCTCGAAGCGCTCGACCTCGGCGGGCTCGGCCCCGAGCGTCGGGCGGGCGAGCTCCTCGGCCACCTCGAGCGTCGTCCGCCGCGCCCACGCCTCGAGGTCCTCGTTGCCGAGCCCCTCGCGCGGCCGGAACGTGAGCACGACGGCCGCGTCCTCCGCGACGGGCGTCAGCGCCGCGCCCGGCCCGGACATGTCGACGACGGACTCCTGCTCGTGGAGCGGCCGTTCGGTGGCCGGGAAGTCGAGACAGGAGAGGACGACGACGCCTTCGAGCCGGTTCGTGCGCCCCTCGCCCGCCCTACCCGCGGTGGGGAACGCGGCCCGCCCGTCGGGACGGACCCGCGGTTCGACCGCGTCGAGGACGTGCGTGAGACGGACCGGCTCTCCGGGGCGGACGATGTCGACGTCCACGCCGTCGATTGCGGGCGGGTCGCCCATCAGCTCCGCCTGGAAGGTGGCGAGCTCCCAGGGCATCAGGCGGCCCTCTGGAACCCGAGGCGCGCGGAGACCTCGTCCGCGGCCGCGACGCAGAGCTCGCCGACCGCCGGAAGCCGCCCCTCGGCCAGCCGGTAGGCCGGGCCGGAGACGGAAACGGCGGCGACACACGTGCCGAGCGCGCCGAAGACCGGCGCGGCGACGGCGTGCAACCCCAGCTCGAGCTCCTCGACCGCGACGGCGAAGCCTGCGCGCCTGGTGCGCTCGAGCTCGGCGCGCAGCTCGCTGCGATCGACGATCGTCCTCGGCGTCAGGCGCGGCAGGCGGCGCGGCAGGTCCGCGGGGCCGTAGGCGAGCAGCACCTTGCCGTTCGCGGACGCGTGCAGCGGCGCGGCGCGTCCCGTCCAGTCGGTCACGCCGACGAAGTGGGCCGCGTCCACCTGAAGGACGTTGAGCGCGCGCTCGTCGTCGCGGACGGCGAGGTTGACCGTCTCGCCCGTGAGCCCGGCGAGCCGCTCGAGCGGCATGCGCGACGTCTCGACGAGCGCCAGCCCACGCAGGGCGAGCGCGCCGAGGCGCGCGAGCTCCGGGCCGGGCGCGAACCGCTCCCCCGCGCGCCGCACGAGCCCGCGCCGCTCGAGCGCGGCGAGCAGCCGCGAGACCGTGCTCTTGTGCATCCCCAGCTCCGCCGCGAGCTCCGACACCCCGAGATCCGGACGCCCCTCATCGAAGGCCGCCAGGATCGCCAGGGCCTTGTCCGCTGACTGCATCGTTGCGAATTCTGCAACGTTGCAGCCGCATGTGCAACCTCCTCGGATGGAGGATCTGTGGCGTCTGCCACGAACCACGTCGCATGAAGAACCAGTCCGAGACGACTCGGAGCCAGCTCGCGCTCCTCGCCGCCCTCGCCCGCAACCGCGGCGAGCTCGACGCCTCGACGCTCGAGCGCCTGCTCCGCCTCGTCGGCACGGTCAAGCCGGCCTCGTAGCCGAGGTGCGAAGGAGAGCGGTGGCGCCGCCGGGCGGCCGGCGCTCTCCGGCTTCGGAAGACGCCGCAGAGTGTGGGAGGTCGGCCGCCCGGACGGGTCGGATGAGGGCCGTGGCGCGGTGCCGAACTCCGCCGCCGGCGGCCGCGCCCAGCCCTCAGAGCGGAGGAGGCTCAGCCATCGGCACCCGGAGCAACCGCGCGCGGCACACCCCGACTCCTTCCGCGCGCGGTTGCCCTGGTTCCGGAGTGCCGCAGTGCCCGCACGCCTTCGAGATCGGCGCTCGGAGACCGGCCGTCCCGGGTGGGCGTCCGGGTCGGCCCCCGACCGTGCCGGGAGCGGTCGTGGGACGCCATGACCGTCGACCAGACGAGGCCGGCCACAACAACGAGCCATGGGATCGTTCCGGCCAGGACTCCGATCAGCTCTCGGGTGTCGGGACTCACGAGCGCACCTCCTCTCGGCGTGTGGAGGTACCAGGAATACTCGGCGCGCGTGAGAGTTCCTCGGGGTCTCGTGAGGACGCCGTGAGGATCGCGTGAAGATTCCTTCACGCGGGGGCGAGCCGGTACCCGACCTCGCGCACGGTGACGATGCGCTCCGGGTTGCTCGGGTCGCGCTCGACCTTCCGGCGCAGGTTCGACACGTGCACGTCGCACGCGCGCTCGTCGCCGACGTACGGGCTCTCCCAGAGGTGCTCCATGATCTGCCGGCGCGTGAACACCCGCTCGGGCTCGCTCGCCAGGAGCGCGAGGATACGGAACTCGGACGGCGTCAGGTCGAGGGTGCGCCCGTCCACGACGACACGATGACGCACGAGATCGAGCCGGATGCCGCCGACCTCGACGACGCCGGTGGAGTCGCTCCGGCGATCGAGCTCGCGGCGCCGCAGGATCGCCCGCACGCGCGAGACGAGCTCGGCCACGGAGAACGGCTTCGTGACGTAGTCGTCGGCGCCGAGCTCGAGGCCGAGGACGCGGTCGACTTCGGCGTCCCTGGCGGTCAGCATGAGAATCGGGACGCCGCTCTCGGCACGCAGCCGCCGGCAGACCTCAGTCCCGGAGAGGCCGGGCATCAACACGTCGAGGATGACGAGGTCGAACGGCTCCTCGAGCGCGCGCGCGAGAGCCGTCTTGCCGTCCCCGACGGTCTCCACGTCCCACCCCTCCGAGCCGAGCGCGTACTCGAGTGGAGCGAGAATGTCAGGCTCGTCGTCGGCGACGAGGATGCGGGCGCCGGTGACCGTCACGCCGCCTCCCGCCTGGCGCCGTCCAAGACGATCCGGGCCGTCGTGCCCTGTCCCGGCGCCGACTCGAGCTCGACGGTTCCGCCGAGCGAGCGGACGGCCTGCCGGACGATGGCCAGCCCGAGGCCGAAGCCCTCGCTCCGCGGCTCGGATCCCTGGTAGAAGCGCTCGAAGGCGCGCTCCTGCTCGACCGTATCCATCCCCGGGCCGGTGTCCCGGACCTCGAGGACGACCGCGCCGTTGGGCAGCGGGCGCGCGGAGAGCTCGACCGACCCCTCCTCGGTGTGCTTGGCCGCGTTCCCGGCAAGGTTGCCGAGCGCCTGCTGCAGCAGGTCCCGGTCGCCGAGAACGGCGAGGCCGCGCGGGCTCTCGACGCGGACCTCGACGCCGGGCCGCAGGGCCAGCCCGGCGGCGACCTCGTCGAGGAGCGGCCGCACCGGGACGACCTCCCGCATTGCCTCGTCGGGGCGGGTCTGGGCGCGCGCGAGCGTGAGCAGCGTGTGCGCGAGCCGGCCGAGCCGGGCGGACTGGCGCTCGATCGAGGCGAGGAAGCGGTCGCGCTCCGCCCGCTCCTCCTTGGCCCCGCTCTGCAGCACCTCCACCGCGCTGGCGATCGCAGCGAGCGGCGTGCGCAGCTCGTGCGCGGCATTCGTGACGAACTCGCGCTCGGCGCGCTCGCGGCGCTCCCGCTCGCTGACGTCGGCGAGCACGAGGATCGCCGTCTGCGTCCCGGGCCCGGCCGGCACGCCCACGAGGGCGATCGTCGCGTCCTCGTCCACGACGACGCGAGCCTCGGCGACCTCGGCGCCGTCGCTGAAGAGGCCCGCGGCAAGCGCCCGCAGCGAGAAGCCGGGCCAGGGATCCGGTAGCAGCGCACCCCTCTCGAGGGTGCCGACCCCCAGCAGCCGCTCGGCGGTCGGGTTGGCGTAGTCGACGCGCAGGTCCTCGTCGACCGTGAGCACGCCCTCCCGCAGGCGGGCGAGCAGGGTGTGCAGGCGGTCGCGGTCGGCCTGGATCGAGGCGAAGGAGTCGCGCAGCCGGACGCGCATGCGATCGACCGTCGCCGCGAGAGCCCCGAGCTCGTCGCGGAAGCCGGGCTCGAGCGGCTCGTCGAAGCTGCCCGCTTCGATCGCCGCGGCCGCCCGGGCGATCCGGCGCAGGCGCCTGGCGATGAGCATGGCGACGAGCAAGCCCGCAGCCACGCCGATCCCGACGGCGAGCAGGGCAGCCTCGACGATCTTGTCGCGGGCGATGGCGACCTCGGCGGCCAGCTCCGGCCGCACCGCGTGGGCGACGAGAGCCTCCGCCTCGCCCGCGTTCCGCAGCCGCAGCCCGATGACGATCACGCGGCCGTCGTCGTGCGGCTCGACGTAGCGGCCGCCCTCGACCACCGCGTCGAGCGCCTCGAGACGGTTCGGCACGTCCCCGAGGTCGGTCGCGCGCGAGCGCGGTGCGCTCAGAAGGCGCCCGTCGCCGTCGAACACGAACAGCGACAGGCGCTGCCGCTCGGCCGTCTCCCGGACGACGGCCTGCGGCTGGTCGTCGCGCTCGCGGTAGGCGCGCGCGACCGTCTCCGCCGCCCCGACGGAGGTTCCGACGGCGAGCGCCTGCGCGCGCTCGCGGAACGCCGCTTCCGAGCGCTGCGCGAAGAACTGCGCGACCGCCGCGGCCGTGACCGCTGCGATGAGGGCGAATGCGAAGGAGAGCCACCAGCGCATGCCGATACCGCGCCGTCGCACGGACTGGGTCGCCGCAGGCCGCCGCGGACGAACCATTCTAGGTGCGAGGGAGAGCTAGGCCGCCGGGGCGGTGAGCTCGTCGTCGAGCACGATCTCGCCGGCGGCGATTCGCAGGAGCGCGCGAGTGAACTCCTGCATGTCGGCGACCCGGTCCTTGAGCAGGTACCCGACGCTCTCGCCGCCGGTCTCGAGCAGCTCACGCGCATACGCCGGCTCGAGCGTCTGCGACAGGAGCAGGACGCCGACCTCGGGAAACAGCCCGCGAATGGCCTTCGCCGCACGCAGGCCCTCGTCGCTTCCGGAGGGCGGCATGCGGATGTCCACGACGGCGACGTCGGGGCGCAGCGAGGAGACCTGCTCGAGCAGCTCGTCCCCCGTCCCGGCCTGCGCGAGCACGTGCATCCCGGCCTCGTCGAGCAGGCGGGCGATGCCCTCCCGCACGAGGACGGAGTCGTCGGCGAGCACGACGCGCAGGCGCAGGTCGTCGACCCGGCGCGCGCGCCGCAGCGGCGGGAACTCGGTCGGCAGCCCGTCGGCGACGACCTGGAAGAGCTGCTCGGGCTCGGGGAGGCCGGCGAGCTCGTAGCGGCCGATGTCCTGCACGTCGCAGGCGGCGAGCTCCGCCGTGCGCGGCGAGAGGAGCACCTGGCCGCCGTGCCCCGCCGAGCTGATCCGCGCGGCGCGGTGCACGTCGAGCCCGACGAGCCCGTAGCCCTCGTCGAGCGCCGTGCCGGTGTGGAGGCCCATGCGCACTGTGACGGAGGCTCCGCCGGGCCAGTCCTCGGCCTGGAGCAAGCGCTGCGCGTCGGTCGCGGCCTCGACGGCGGCCTCCGCCGACGTGAAGACGGCGAAGAACTCGTCGGCGCGGCACTCGATCTCGCGGCCGCCGCGCTCGGCTACGGCCCGCCGGAGCAGCGAGCGCGACGCCGCCAGGACGTCGCAGTACTCCGCGCCGAGCTCGCGCACGAGCCCGGTCGACTGCTCGATGTCGGTGAAGAGGAAGGTGACCTCGTCCGGGGGATTCTCGGGCATGGCCTGAAGGATCAAGGATCGGCCGGAGGAATTCCAGGCAGGAACCCGCAGGCTCGCGGTACGGGTAACCGCACCTCTCCAGGGGGTCGCCAGTCAGGACGGGAGCCGTCGCTGCGTCGAATGCGGAAGACGCGTTGTCCGAACGTCAGCCCCGAGCGAGCGCCGCGCGGTACCAGGCTGGTAACACGACACGACCATCCGGGGCCACGAACGGCTCGAGGGCCGCGCGGACGGCCTCGGCTACGGCCGCCTCGCCAGAGGTGCCGATCGCGAGCTGCGTCGGGCCGGCTCCCATGAACGCACGCTCCGCGACGCGCACGTCATCGAACACGATCGGACATTCGATCTCGTCGTCCTCGTAGGGCGTCAAAGCGGCGGCGCCGACTCGAAAGTCGCCCTCGGGCGTGCGCTCGGCCGCGATCTCGATCAGTTCTTCGGACGCGTCGATGCCCGCCACGCCCGCTCCACGATCCGCGGCCATCCGCGTAAAGCGGCCGGCGCCACAGCCGCAGTCGACAACGAGCGTGCCTGGACCGATCTCCGCGCGGTCGAGCACGTGCTCGTAGACGGGTGTTCCCCAGCCGGTTGGCCCCTCCCACGTCTCGGCCCACGCGCTGGCCCGTGCACCGAACAGCGCGCCCCAGCGGGTTGCGCTGCCGCCAACGCTTTCCGCCATGACCTTCACCTCCCGCCCTTCCGCCTGCGCGTCGGCGCTCTGGACAGGGAGCTGGCCCCGCAGACGAATCCGTTCGCCGTAGAAGCTCGTCGCCTCGCGCGCAAAAGCGCGTCGGTGGATTGCGGGCTTTGGGCCGAATTCTGGGAGCAGGGCCAGGTGACACCACTCTACTCCTTTCGGAGCACCGGCGGGCGGTCTCGCCGACAGGCCGCCTGAGCGAGCTGCAACTACGGCGCGGGTGGTCGACCGGGAGCCCACACGCTGCCCGATGTGCGGAAACCGGAGTTGGATCGTATTCGCCGAGCAGGCGGCCGAGCGCGCCCCGGCAGACCCGCGCGGCTAGCTCTTCGCTGGTCTCCTTGAGAGAACGGCGTGCGAAACGTCTCCTTCGTTGCCTAGCGAAACACCCAACCGCCACACGAAGGGCGACTCTCCTGCGCATCGAGTCGCCCCGTGTGGGTGGCGTGACTCGAGAGAGAGAACGTTGCGGCCCACGTTCCCTTCGAATCCCGCCACCATCGGCACCCTTGCACACTTTGGACCCCCTTTCATAGGGGCTCACAGGCGTAACGATGCGGCCGGCGCCGCGGCCCGCGGGGCTTCCTCAGTCGGGACGGCCGGATTCGAACCGGCGGCCTCCTGCTCCCAAAGCAGGTGCGCTACCAGGCTGCGCTACGTCCCGCAGCTCCTGCGGCTCAGTGTACGCCCGACGGCGGCGCCCGGCCGTGGCGAGGACGACGCCGGCGATGATCACCGCCACGCCGGTGAGCTGCACGCCGGAGGGAGCCTCGTCGAGCAGGATCACGGCGAAGACGACCGACAGCGCCGGCTGGAGCGTGAGCGTTACCGAGGTCAGGGCGGCCGGGAGGCGGGGAAGCGCCGCTGCAATCAGGAGCCAGCCGACGACCTGCGAGGTGAGCCCGAGCAGGACGAGCCAGCCGTGCTCGGGCCAGGAGGGCGTCAGCTCCAGCTCGCCGAGGCCCGCGCCGACGGGCACCGTAACGAGCGCCGAGGAGAGCGTCGCGTAGAAGAGCGGCCCGGCCGGACGCCGCAGGTCGGTGCTCCCGGCCCGGAGCACGAGCAGAAACCCGGTGTACGCAATCGCCGTCAGCACGCCGAAGAGGACGCCGAGCGGCGGGTTCGAGCCGTAGGCGCCCGCACCGACCGCGCCGGAGATGAGGACGACGCCCACGAGGACGACCGGCACGGCGCCGAGCGTTCGCCCCGCGGGCCGCTCCCGCAGCAGCGCCCAGGCGGCGAGCGGGACGAGCACGACCTGGACGTTCCCGAGCACGGTGGCGAGCCCGGCGCCCACGGCGACGATCGCGTGGTGCCAGAAGACGAGGTCGGCCATGAAAAGCACGCCCGCGACGAGCGACAGCCGCAGAGCGCGGGTGCTCAGCGGGCCGAAGCGCCGCCGCTCCCAGAGCACGAGTAGGGCGAGCGGCGGGAGCGCGTAGGCGCAACGGTAGAAGGCGGCCGTCGAGGGCGGCACGTCGGCGAGGCGCACGAGGATCGCCGAGAAGGCGATGCACGTCGCGCCGGCCACGGCCATGAGCACGGGTCTGGATCCCATTCCGGACGCAAACGCTACGCGCCCGTCTCACCCGGACAGGCCGATATCGTCCGCGGCCCGTGGCCGACGCCCCCTTCGCGCCGCCGGCATTCGAGACGAGACCGCCGGCGCCCCGGCCGCTTCTCGGCTACGCGCTCGTCTGGTCGGCAGTCCTGCTGTGGTCGCTGAACGCCGTCGTCTCCAAGGTCGCGCTCGACTCCGCGGGCCTCTCCTCGCTTCGTCTCGCCGAGGTGCGTTCGACCGGCTCGGCGCTCGTCCTCGTCGCCGCCGTCGCGCTCCTGCGGCCGGCCACGCTCTGGGTCGACCGGCGCGAGCTCGGCTTCCTGGCGCTCTTCGGCATCTTCGGCCTGGGCTTCGTCCAGCTCTTCTACTTCGTCGGCATTCGGCGGCTCGACATCGGCATCGCGCTCGTCATCCAGTACCTCGCCCCGGTCTTCGTCGCGCTGTGGGCCCGGTTCGTCGTCCGCGAGCCGGTGCGGCGCCGCCTCTGGGGCGCGATCGCGCTGAGCTTTCTCGGCCTCTCGCTCGTGGTCGAGCTCCCGGGCGGGTCCTCCCTGGACGGTGTCGGCGTCGCCGCCTGCCTGATCACCGCGGTCGCCTACGCCGCCTACGTGCTGATGGCCGAGCGGTCGCTGGAGGGCGGGCGCGACGTCTACTCGCTCCTCGCCTGGGGCTTCGCGTTCGCGGCGCTCTTCTGGACGGTCGCCCAGCCCTGGTGGACGTTCCCGCTCGAGCAGGTGGACGGGAGCTCGTCCCTCCTCGGTCGCCTGGACGGGACGAGCGCGCCGGTGTGGCTCCTGCTCGCCTACGTCGTCCTGCTCGGAACTGTCGTGCCGTTCGTCCTCTTCGTGAGCGCGCTGCACCACGTTCCGGCGACGCGCGTGACGATCGTCGCCATGCTCGAGCCGGTCCTCGCGGCCCTGATGGCGTGGATCTGGCTGGAGGAGGAGCTGGGCGCGCTCCAGATCGTCGGCGGCCTCGTCGTCCTCGCCGGCGTCGTCCTCGCGCAGACCGCTCGGGCGGACGACGGGCAAAAACCCCCGGAAACTGCCACAATGTCGCGCGGGGTCGTACGGGAGAGCGCTTGAAGCCGCCGTCTTCAGACAACGCTAACCCTTTCCCTACGAACTGCCGACATTCGTCCGGCACGCTGGCCCGCATGCCAAAACCCCTCAAGACCGTAATCGCACTGCTCGCCTGCACCGGCGTGCTCGGGCTGGCGGCGCCCGCCCAGGCGGCGCCGACGACGATGGAGAAGCGCCTCATCGCCCGGATCAACGACGCCCGCACGGACCGGGGCCTGCGCAAGCTGCGCGTCGGCGGCACCATCCAGGCCGGCGCCCACGCCTGGGCGCAGCACCTGCGGCGGGCCGACACCTTCCACCACGCCCGCGTGCGGGCAGGGACCGGCGAGGTGCTGGCCTGGGGAACGTGCTCGTGGTTCTCGCCCGCCGCCGCCGTGCGGGCCTGGCTGAGGAGCCCCTCACACCGCTACGTCATGCTCCGGCCGGGCTTCCGGTTCGTCGGGGCCGGCTGGAGCCGGGGGAGCTGGCGCGGGTACGGCTGCGTCGAGATGGCCGTCGCGCGCTTCCGCTAGCCCGCGGAAGACACCCGGCTCATGTGCCCTCGAATAGCTCCCGCAGCTCGGCGACCTTCTCGCCCCGGAGCTGCTCGCGCTCGCCTCGCTCGACCGCGTCCACCACGGAGCGGACGAGCGAGGCGAGCTCGACGGGGTTGAACGGCTTCGTAACGTAGTCGAGCCCACCGAGGTCGATCCCACGGGCGCGGTCGCGGATGTCCGCGCGCGCCGTGAGGAACACGATCGGGATCTCGCGCGTGACCGGGTCCTCGAGCAGGTGCTCTGCAACCCGCCAGCCGTCGAGGCCCGGCATCATCACGTCCAGGAGGATCACCTCCGGCTGCTCCGCGCGGGCGAGCTCGAGCCCGCCCGCGCCGTCGGCCGCCTCGATCACGCTCATCCCTTCCGCCTCCAGGTTGACGCGACAGAGGAGGCGGATCGGCGCCTCGTCGTCGATGACGAGCACGCGGATCACGAGCGAACGGCGGCCTCCACCCGCGGCGGCTCCGCCGGCTCGCTGCCGGCGAGCGGTAGGTCGAACGTGAACCGAGAGCCGCGGCCCTCCTCCGACTCGACCCAGATCCGGCCGCCCATCGCCGCGACGAGCCCGCGCACGAGGAAGAGGCCGAGCCCGGTTCCGGAAGAGCCGGTCACGCCGCGGTCGGTGCGGAAGAACTTCGTGAAGATGCGCTGCTGGTCGGAGCGCGGGATGCCGATGCCCTCGTCCGCCACCACGATCTCCGCGGCGTCCGCGCGCCGCCGCGCGCTGAGGGTGATCGTGCCGCCTTCCGGCGAGTACTTCACCGCGTTGTCGAGCAGGTTGGCCAGCACCTGGGTGAGCTTTTCCGGGTCGGCGCGCACGAGGAGCTTCCCCGCCTCGAGGTCGACGGCGAACCGCTGCTGACGGTCGGCGTGCGCCTCGGCGGCGGCGGCCGCGTCGCGGGCGGCGGCGCCGAGGTCGACGGCCTCGACCGACACGGCGAGCGTGCCGGCCTCGAGACGCGCGACGTTCAGGAGGTCGTCGACGATCTGGATGAGGCGCTCCGACTCGGATGCGATGTAGCGGAGGAAGGTCGCACGCTCGGGCTCCGAGAAGTCCACGTCGCTCCGCATGAGCGTCTCCGCGAAGCCGTAGATCGAGGTCAGCGGCGTGCGCAGCTCGTGCGACACGGTCGAGACGAAATCCGACTTCATCTGCTCGACGACGCGCTCGCTCGACACGTCCCGGAACGCGAAGATGCGCCCCGCGACGGCGCCGCCCGGGTCGAGCATGACGGCCTCGGTGAGCGCGAGCCAGACCTCCGTCGAGCCGCGGCGGATCGCGACCTGGCGCTCGCCAGGCGGCTGCGAGGCCGCCGCCGCGAGATCGCGCTGGAGCACCTCGGGCACGAGCCGGCCGAGCGCCTCGGACGCCGGCACGCCCGTGATCTGCTCCGCCATCCGGTTCCAGAGCACGATGCTGTCGTCCCGGCCGACCGCCACGATCCCGTCCGCGATGTGCGCGAGGATGGCGCCGCTCCGCTCCTTCTCCTCGGTCACACGCTGGTAGAGCTCCGCGTTGGCGACGGCCGCGGAGGCGGCGGCGCCGAGAGCCGCGAGGGACTGGATCTCGTCCTCGCGCCAGCGGCGCGGCGTCGGCGAGTAGACGGCGAGCACGCCGTAGAGACCTCCGCCGTGCGCGGTCATGGGCACGGCCACGCAGGAAGCGGCGTCCCGTTCCAGCAGCTCGTCGCCCCGGGCGAGCCGGGGCTGCTCCCGGACGTCGGCCAGCACGACCGGGGTGCGCGACTGGACGACCGCGCCCGAGATGCCGAAGGCCGAGCTCGACGACCCCCCGGCGAGGTGCTCCGTCCCCGGTCCCTGCGCCGTGTGCACCACGAGCTCGTCTCCCTCGAGCAGGCGGATCACGGAGGCGTCCGCACCGAGCAGTCCGGGCGCCTCGCGCACCACCTCCTCGAGCACGAGCGCCGGGTCGAGGCTCGTGGACAGGAGCGCGCCCACCCGGGCGAGCCGCTGGGAGAACGTGCGCGCCCTGCGCTCGGTCTCGAACAGCTCGCTGCGCTCGAGCGCGCCGCGCGCGGCGCCGCTCAGGTGCTGGGCCAGGAGGACGTCGTCGTCGGTGAGGTCCCGCGTTCCGTGGAAGAGGACGACGGCCGCGAAGGTCTGGTCGCGCATGCCCGCGACGGGGGCGCAGAGCAGCGAGCCGTAGCCCTCCGCCGCGAAGAGCTCGCGGAGCGATGCGTCGAAGCGGTCGTCCTCGGCGAGCTCGCTCGAGGAGAGCACGCGCTCGTCCATCGCCGTCCGGGCGAACGGAGAGTGGGAACCCTGGATGCCGGCGGTGAAGCGGCGCTCGAGCGCGGCGGGCAGGCCGTGGGAGCCGGCGAGGCAAAGCTCGTCGACGCGCAGCTCCAGCACGACGGCCGAGGCGCCACCGAGCGCCTCGGTGGCGGCCTGGGCGAGCGCGTCGAGCGTCTGGGAGAGCGAGAGCGGGGAGCCCAGCACCTCGGCGATTCGGTAGAAGCCGCGCTGCACCTGGGCCTGGCGGCCGCGCTCCTCGAAGCTCTCCGCGTTGTGGAGGGCGAGGGAGGCGAGCCGTGCGAACGCCTCCAGCATCTCGACGTCCGCCGCGTCGAAGCGGCCCGCCTCGCGCGAGCAGACGCCGAGCACGCCGCGCGCTTCACCGAGCCAGGTGATCGGCGCGCACATGACGTCGTCGAAGACGGCGTACGGCGGGCTGGGCGGCGGCTGCTCGGTGCTCGCGAAGTCGTGCGTGAGCACGGATGTTCCCGTCTCGAGCGCGCGGCGGATCGTCCCCTCCGGCGGAATCTGCCGTCCGACGTTCCAGTCGGGCACCCCGACGACCGCCCGGCAGCGGAGCAGCTTGCGGTCGGGCTCGAGGATCCAGCAGTCCGCGGCCTCGGCGTGGGTCAACGCCACTACCTCCTCGACGAGACGCCGGATGACGGCGTCGAAGCGCAGGTCGCTGGTCAGCACCTGCGCCGCCTCGATGAGGGTCTCCTGCTGGCGGATCCGCCGCTCGTTCTCGCGCAGAAGGCTCGCCGTGTGAATGGCGAGCCCGAGCTCGCGGCCGACCGCCTCGGCGAGGGCGACCTCGCCCGGCTGCCACCTCGTCGGCTCCGAGCGGTGGACGCCGAAGACGCCGATCAGACGGTCGAAGACGAGAATCGGCGTGTCCAGCACGGCGCGCGTGCCGAGCTCGGCCATGGCTGAGCGGTCGCCGAGCTCGGGATCCTCGAGCTCGGCCGCAGACTCCGCGTCCTCGATGGCCACCGTGCGCCGCTCGCGCGCGGCCAGGTTGAGCGCAGGCAGACGGGCGGCCGCCTCGCCGACGGGCTCGATGCCCGGAGCCGCCCACTCGGCGACGATCTCGGTCGGCTCGCCCGGCGCGCCCAGGCGGATGAAGGTGCGGGACACGCCCCCCAGCGCCTTCGCGGTCTCCTCGACCGCGACCCGGAGCACGGTGTCCAGATCGAGCGTCGACCGCACCCGCCGGCCGATCTCGGCGATCAGCCGCTCGCGCTCGAGGGCGGCGGTGAGCGCTTCGTTGGAGCGGGTGCGCCCCAGCGCGAGCGCGGCCTCGCTCGCCAGGCCCGCGACGATGTCGAGCTCGGCGCTCGAGAAGTCTCGCCGCTCGCTGCGCGTGGCCGCGACGAGCACGCCCGCGACGCGGCCCTCCGAGATGAGCGGGACGAACGCGGCGCTCTTCGCGCCGACCGCCTCGGCGAGGCGCCGGTTGACGTTCGTCGCGGTCTCGATGTCGTAGATGGCGATGGTGGCCCGCTCGCGGGCGACCGTCACGAGGGCCCCCGAGTCGGCGTCGAGATCGAGCGAGACGCTCTGCCACCACGCCTCGTCGACGCCGCGCGCCACGAAGCCCGTCGCGCGCCGCGCCTCCTCGTCCACGAGCGCCAGCATGAGAGCCTCGGGCCGCAGGAGCGCCTCGACCTCGTCGAAGAGGAACGCGGCCGCCTCGTCCGCCGTCTGCGTGCGGGAGAGAGCTCCCGAGAGCCGCGAGATCGCGTCCGCCTCTCGCCCGCGCTCGGTCGCGAGCTCCTCGGCCTCGCGCACGCGCCGCAGGCCGCTGGCGAGCAGGCTCCGCTCGTGCCCACGGAAGAGGACGATCACGCCCGGAACCGCGACCGCGGCCGACCCTGCGATCACGAGCCACGCGCTCTCGTCGCCGAGGAAGTCGCGCCCGGCGAGCCGCAGGCTGCCGAGCAGGGTGGAAATGACCCCGACGAGCGTGAACAGGAGCCAGACCCCGACACCCACCGACGACGCGCGCCGCTCGCGAAGGAGCGGGACCGTGAGGGAGAGCGAGACGAGCAGGTACAGGCCTCCGACCACGAGCAGCGGCACGGCGTCGAGCAGCATGGTCTGGGTGTCCTCGCTCACCGGGGGCCTCCACCCTGGATGATAGGGAGGCCCGGCACGGACCGTCGCTCGCCGGGTGCGGATTTTCCCGTTCTCGAACGGGAAGACACCTGCTTTGAAAGATGGGCCGTTCGGCCTATTGGAAGTGGAGAGCCGCGGAGGTACCGTGCCCCCACTGGGCGATGCGAACCGCGGTGTGTGTCCCTGGCCATGTGATCCGCGGTGAGCAATGTGGGAAGGCCCGCCGCGCTTACCCCCCGAGCGGCGGGCTTTCTCCTTTCTAGGTGTAGAACCCGAGCACGTTGGTCCGGCTCACCGGGGGTTGGCGGCTGAGGGCTGAGTGTCGGCGTCGATGGTTGTAGTAGCCGAGCCAGCCGTCAAGGGCGGCCGTGCGTTCGTTGCTGGAGCGGTAGATCGCCCCGTAGGCCCAGCCGGCGAGCAGGGTGCGGATGAAGCGCTCTGCTTTGCCGTTGGTCTGGGGGCGGTAGGGGCGCGTGCGCAGGTGGCGGATACCCAGGCTGCGACAGGCGAGCGCGTGGATCGCCGAGACGTAGGCTGAGCCGTTGTCGGTTAGCACGCGCTCGACCCTGACCCCGTAGCGGGCGTAGAAGCGGAGGGCGCGGCGCAGGAAGCCGATCGCGGTGGTCGCTCGCTCGTCGGGCAGCACCTCGGCGTAGGCGAGGCGGCTGTGGTCGTTGGAATGCCCCCGGTTTGGTGGACAGCTGAGCGCTGGGCTATCCGGCCTGGCAGAAAGGCTGTCTGGCCATGCCGAGGAAGCCGAAGTATCGGAAGCCGTATCCGCCGGAGTTTCGCCGTGAGGCGGTCGCGCTGTACGCACGCACTGATCGAACGCTCGGTGAGATTGCCGCGGATCTGGGGGTGTCGCGTGAGTCGCTGCGGCTGTGGGTGCAGCAGGCACAGATCGAGCGTGGCGAGCGCGATGGCCTGACCGGCGACGAGCGCGAGGAGTTGCGTGAGCTGCGCCGGCGGGTGCTGCTGCTCGAGCAGGAGCGGGAGATCCTGAAAAAAGCCGCGGCCTTCTTCGCGAAGGAGAGCGAGGCGCGGTGAGCCTGTATCGGTTCATCGCGGCGGAGAAGGCCAACCACTCGATCTCGCTGATGTGTCGGTTGCTCGGCGTCTCCCGCTCGGGCTTCCATGCCTGGCAGCGGCGGCCGCCGTCCGATCGGGCCCTTGCGGACGCCTGGTTGAGCGACCGGATCGCTGCGATGCACCGCGAGAGCCGCGGCACCTATGGCGTTCGCCGCGTCCATGCCGCTCTGCAGCAACAGGGGATCCGGGTCGGCCGTAAGCGGGTCGAGCGGCTCATGCGGGCCCGGCGGCTCACCGGCATGGTGCCGCGGAAGCGGGCGAGGACGACGATCCGGGTGCCGGGCGTGCGGGCTGCGACGGACCTTGTCGGCCGCGACTTCACACCGTCGGCGCCGAATCAGCTCTGGGTCGCGGATATCAAGTACATCCCGACCGCGGCCGGCTGGCTCTACCTTGCTGCCGTCGTCGACTGCTTCTCGCGCCGCGTCGTCGGCTGGTCGATGCGAGACGATCTGCGCGCCGAGCTCGTCGTCGACGCGCTCGAGATGGCCGTCGCTCGCCGACAGCCGCGCCCCGGTCTGATCCATCACTCCGACCAGGGCACCCAATACGTCTCGTTGCTCTTCGGCGAGCGCTGCCGCGAAGCAGGCGTCGAGATCTCGATCGGTTGCACGTCGGCCCACGACAACGCCGTCGCCGAGAGCTTCTTCGCCTCACTGACCAAGGACCTCCTCCGCCGCCAACCGCTGCGCAGCCGCGCCGAGGCCCGCACCGCCGTCTTCGACTACATCGAGACCTTCTACAACCGGATCAGGCTCCACTCCACGCTCGACTACCTGTCGCCGGTCGACTACGAGAAAATGACAGAAGAACAAAGAGCTGCCTGACCACCCGCTGTCCACGGAAGCGGGGGCGGTCCAACGACGCCACCCGGCTCGCCTACGCTGAAGTGCTCGCCGACGAGCGGGGCGAGACCGCCGCCGTCTTCCCCGAGCGTGCCGTCGCCTCGTATCGCTCCCAGGGCGTGGAGGTCGAGCGGGTGATGACCGACAACGGCGCCGCCTACCGCTCCACCGCGCACGCCCAGGCCTGCAGCCGCCTCGGCCTACGCCACTTCACCACCCGCCCCTACCGCCCACGCACGAACGGCACGGCAGAGCGCTTCATCCGCACCCTCCTCGCCGGCTGGGCCTACGCGCGCCTGTACGGCTCCAGCGAAGAGCGCACCCACTTGCTCTCAGACTGGCTCAACCACTACAACTGGCGACGACCACACGGCAGCCTCCGCCACAAGCCGCCCGGCGCTCGCCTCGCCGAGCTGAACAACCTGGCTAGGAATTACACCTAGCGGCCGCTGCGACCTGCACTGGCAGCGCGGAGCGCAGCGGCTGCCTCGTGGGGCAGCGGAAACCAGCGAAGCCGCTCGAACTGGGCCGACACGGGCCGTGGCGAGTCGACGGCAGGCGGCTGCGCCTCGACCGCGGCCACGATGCGGCGGGCCTCCGTCAGGTAGCCCGGGAGGACGGACTCCTTCGCCGTCGCGCGCCGGCGGATCGACCCGAGCGCACCCGGGGCGAAGGAGAGGTCGTCCAGCGTGACGCGCGGCTGCCGCGGACGGTCGCGATGGTGCCAGAGGCCCGTGGCGGGGTCGAAGCGGTAGAGGGGCAGGAGCTTCCAGCCGTGGTCGGCGAGGAAGTGCACCGCGTCGACGAGGTACTCGAAGACCGTCTCGCTCAGGAAGTAGTTGAAGGAAAGGCGCGTGAAGGCCAGCTTGACGCCTGCGTGACCGCGCATGACCTCCGCCTCGTGCGCGGCGGACGTCGCCGCGTCGAAGTCGAGCAGCCGGTGGACGTAGGGAGCGGCGCAGAAGCAGCCGCTGCGGGCCTGGATTCCGAAGAGGTCGTCGAGCAGGGCGACGACGAAGTTCGAGTGCAGCATCCCGACCGGGCGCGCCGGGCGCGGATACAGGATGCCGAGCGAGACGATCGACAGGCGCGGCAGCTCGGGATTGCCGAGCACGAGGATGCGGGGGTTCCGCGTCCACGAGTCGAGCGCCCTCTGCGCGAAGCCCTCCTCGAGCTTCTTGATCGTGCCGGCGCCGACCGCCTCCTTCAGGGAGAAGACGAGGCCGGCGCGGACCGACTCGACGATCGCCGGGGTGCCGCCCTCTTCGCGGTGGACGGGGTCGGAATGGTAGGTCTGGTGCTCCGGCGTCACGTAGGCGACCGTGCCGCCCCCGGGCAAGGCCGGGACCCGGTTCTCGAACAGGTGCCGCTTGGCGACGAGAACGCCCGGCGTCCCCGGGCCGCCGGGAAACTTGTGCGGCGAGAGGAAGACCGCGTCCTTGTAGGCCAGCCGCCCGTCCTCGCAGTCCGCGATCGCGTTCATGTCGATCGGGAGGTACGGGCCCGCGGCGGCGTAGTCCCAGCAGGCGAGTGCGCCGTGGCGGTGGAGCAGGATGGAGACGGCGTCCACGTCGGTGAGGATGCCGGTGACGTTCGAGGCCGCCGAGAAGCTGCCGATCATGAACGGCCGTTCGGCGTGACGCTCGAGCTCCTCCTCGAGGTGGTCGATGTCGAAGCGCCCGTCCTCGTCCGCGCGGATCACGACGACGTCGGCGATCGATTCGCGCCAGGGCAGCTCGTTCGAATGGTGCTCGAACGGCCCTACGAACACGACCGGCCGGGCGGCGGCCGGGATCGACGCGGACAGGCCGTAGCGCTCGTCGAAGTCGACGGGCACCGTCAGGTTGAGGATGCGCAGGAGGCGGTCGATCGCTCCCGTGGCGCCCGAGCCGGTGAAGACGACCACGTCGTCCTTCCCGCCTCCGACGGCGCGGTGGACGATCCCGCGGGCGTCCTCGCGGAGGCGCGTCGTCTGTAGGCCCGTCGCCGAGGCCTCCGTGTGCGTGTTCGCGTAGAGCGGAAGCACCTCGGCGCGGATGAAGTCCTCGACGAACGACAGCGAGCGGCCGGACGCGGTGTAGTCCGTGTAGACGAGACGCCGCGGGCCGAACGGGCCGTCGAGGACCGTGTCGTCGCCGATCACCGACTCCCGGATGCGGTCGATCAGGAGGGGAGCCTCGCGCGGCGCACGCCCTTCCTGGCGCGGGCGGTCGAGGAACGTGGAACGGAGGGCTGTCACGACCGTCGGTCCATGGCCACCTCCCGACAAGACGTGCAGGCGGCCGAGAATCTTCGCCCGCCCTCGCCCGGCGGGCGGCCCGCTAGCCGGCCGCGGCCAGCTCGACCGAGGGCACGTCTCCCCACAGCTCCTCGAGGCGGTAGTACTCGCGGGCCTCGGGAGTGAAGACGTGCAGGACCACGTCGAGGTAGTCGGCGAGGATCCAGCGCGCCTCGCGCTCCCCGACGGCGCTACGCGGGACGAGCCCCTCCTCGCGCTTGAGGCGCTCGCGCACCTCGTCGTAGATGGACTTCGCCTGGCGCGGGTTCTGCCCCGTGCAGACGACGAAGAAGTCCGTGTAGGAGCAGACGGGCCGCATGTCGAGGATGACGACGTCGGCGGCGAGCTTCTCCTGGGCGAGCTCAGCGATCCGGCGGGCGTGCTCGATGGGCGTCAGCGGCCTGGCATCTCCTGGGTCAACGGTCTCAGCGTAGCTTTGCCCTCCCTCGAGGGTCAACACCCCCATGGTAGAGCCCGTGCGCGACGATGAGGCGCGCAACCTCCGGGGGGACGAGGTCGTCGATCGGCCGCCCGGCGGCGACGCGCGTGCGAACCTCGGTCGAGGAGGCGGCCACCGCCGGGATCTGGAAGACCTCGACGCGCTCGGGCCGCTCGAGGCGGGCGAGGACGTCGTCAAGCTGTTCGCGCGGATAGCCGGGCCGCGTGGCGACCCCGAGGCGGACGAGACGCAGGATCTCGTCCGGCTCGCGCCAGGTGAGAAAGTCGGCAAGCTCGTCCGCCCCGATGATGAACACGGCGTCCGCCGGGAGATCGCCCTGGCGCAGGAAGTCCACGGTGTAGGCGTGGTCGTCGGCGACGACGTCGACCTCCGGCACGTCCCTGAACGCGGCGCGCACGAGCTCGAGCCGCCGCTCCACGGGCGTCTCCACGGGCTTGTGGGCCGGCTCGGCGACGCCGAGCGCGACGAGCCGCTCGAGCCGGAAGCGCTCGATCGCCTCGCGGGCCAGGACGACGTGGCCGATGTGGGGCGGGTCGAAGGCGCCGCCGAGGATGCCGACGGTCATCAGTCCTCGAACTCGACCACGTCGTCCGGCTTGATGCCCACGGCGCGCAGGTCCTCGTCGCTCGCCTCGCCGCGCACGCGGTAGCCGCGGTCCGTGCGGAAGATCCGGGCGCTGCGGCGTCGCGGAGGACGCGGCCGGTAGACGAGGAAGTCGGCCATCTCCTCGTCCTCGGCCGGGGCCGGCGCGGCTTCCGGGACGAGCGCGAAGAGCGCCCGCGTCAGCTCGTCGATGCCCGCGCCCGTGGCGGCCGACGTCGCAACGACCGCCAGGACACGCTCGTCGTCGAGCTCGAGGGAGGGCGGTTTCTCGACGAGGTCGGACTTGTTCAGGACGACGATCTGGGAACGCTCGGCGAGGCCGGCGCCGTAGGCGGCCAGCTCGCGGTCGATGGCGTGGAAGCGCTCCTCGACGTCTTCATGCGCCTCGATCACGTGGAGGAACAGCCGGGCGCGCTCCAGGTGGGCGAGGAACTCGTCGCCGAGGCCGACCCCCTCGCTCGCGCCTTCCAGCAGGCCGGGCACGTCCGCCACGGTGAGCTGGCGGCCGTCCGGCGCGTCCACGGTGCCGAGGACGGGCGCGATCGTCGTGAACGGGTAGTCGGCGACCTTCGGCTTCGCGTTCGAGAGGCGGCGCAGGAGCGAGGACTTGCCCGCGTTCGGAAAGCCGAGGAGCGCGGCGTCGGCGAGGAGCTTCAGCCGGAGCTCGAGCTCGGCCTCCTCCCCGGGCTCGCCGACCTCGGCCAGCCGCGGCGCCTGGTGGGTCGGCGTGGCGAAGCGCTTGTTGCCGGCGCCGCCCGCGCCCCCGTGGGCGACGACGGCCCGCGCGCCGGCGTGTGCGAGGTCGGCGAGGAGCCGGCCCTCGGGGTCGAGCACCTGGGTCCCCACCGGCACGCGCAGCTCGACGTCGTCGCCGTCTGCCCCTGTGCGGTTCGAGCCTTCCCCGTGGCGCCCGCGGCCTGCCTCGTACCGGCCCCGGCGCCGGAACGACGAGAGGTCGCGCAGATCCGGGTCGGCCACGAGCGAGACCTCGCCGCCGCGCCCGCCGTCGCCGCCGTCCGGACCGCCCTTCGGCACGTACTTCTCGCGCCGGAAGCTGAGGGAGCCGTCGCCGCCGCGGCCGCCCTTGACGCGGATCCGCGCGCGGTCGTTGAACATGGGATCGAGTCCTAGAGGACGGAGATCACGCGACCGTCGCCGTTCGTCCGGAAGACGACTCTTCCGTCGCGCGTCGCGAAGATCGTGTGGTCGCGGCCGAGCCCCGTGCCGTCGCCCGGCCGGAAGCGCGTGCCGCGCTGGCGGACGACGATCATGCCCGCCTTGATCTCCTGGCCGTCGAAGATCTTGACGCCGAGTCGCTTGGACTCGGAGTCGCGGCCGTTCTTCGACGAGCCCAGTCCCTTCTTGTGAGCCATCTGCCTCTACTCCTCGGTCTTCTTCTTGCGCGGAGCGCTCTTCCGGGCCGGCGCCTTCTTCGCGGCGGCCGTGGGCTTCTTCGCCGTGCTCGTCCTGCGCGCCGCCGTCGTCTTCCTCTCCTCGGCCGCGCTCTCCTTCTTCGCCGTCG
>JBOHAK010000214.1:0-3296 GCA_050697795.1 Gaiellaceae bacterium | reverse complement strand
TCGAGCCCCGCGGCCCAGTCGGCCACGTGCTCCTGCGAGACCGGCGTCCCGTTGAGAACGGGCTCGCTCTTCCGCTCGTCGGTGAGCTCGTTCCAGCGCTGCCAGTGCGGCTGGTGGATCCCGTTCTCGACCGCGAGCGCGCGCACCGCCTTGACGAGGTCGACCGTCCGGGTGCGGAAGCGGTAGAAGTCGCCGGTGAAGAGCGTGTTCGGGCAGCGCAGCTCGCAGGCGCCGCACTGCGTGCAGTGCACGTAGTCGCGCGCCACGTCCTCGATCGTCAGGTGCCCCTTCTCCATCGCGACGACGTTCGCGTGGAACGAGGTGGGCGTGTGCGCCTCGTCGCGCGTGACCTGCATGACGGGGCAGACCTCGCGGCAGAACTTGTGGCCCGAGCTGTAGCAGCTGTAGGCCGCGTTGCGCCACTCCGCCACGAACTCGGCAGTGCGCCCGTCGGCTCCCCCGGAGTCGTTGACCTGTTCAGTCGCCATTCGCCTCCTTCGCTGGGTAGCAGCGACTCTAGGGCGACTGCGATAGAAATGTCCAGCGATGTCCGCCGAGCGCAAGCCCGTCATCGGTCTCTCCCTGGGTCTGCACGACTTCGGGGACTACGCGGCCGTCGGCTTCCAGCGGCCGGTCGCGCTGGCCGGCGGCGTGGGGCTCGGCCTCCCTCGCGTGAACGGGCATCTGGAGGACGTGCTGGACGTCTGCGACGGGATCCTTCTGGGCGGCGGCCGCGATATCGACCCGCTGCGCTACGGCCAGGAGCCGACCGAGCACCTGGCGCCGACCGAGCCGCATCGCGACGCCTTCGAGCTCGAGCTCACCGAGCGATCGCTCGACCGCGGCCTGCCGATCCTCGGCATGTGCCGAGGGATTCAGATCCTCAACGTCGCTCTCGGCGGCACCCTCGTCCAGGACGTCGCCGTCAGGCCCGAATGGGCCGGGCACCCGTCCGACCGGGGCTGGAAGGCGTGGAAGGAGGTCGAGCGCTCCTCCCTCGAGGGCTCGGAGGAGGTGCCGCCGCATCCGCGCCACCCGATCGCGATCGCGCCCGGGAGCCGGCTCCACGCGGCGCTCGGGGTGGAGGAGATCGACGTGGACAGCTTCCACCATCAGGCGCTCGACGAGGTCGCCTCGGACCTGACGGTGGTCGCCACCGCCCCCGACGGCGTCGTCGAGGCCGTCGAGCTGGACGGCGATGCCTACGTCCTGGCCGTCCAGTGGGAGCTCCAGGAGGAATGGCGGGTCGACCGCCGCTTCCTCGAGCCCTTCGCGCAGTTCGTCGCCGCAGCGTCAGAGGGCCAACGCCGCTAGATGGGAATCCTCCTCGGCCTCACGGCCGCGTTGTCGTGGGGTCTCGCGGACTACTTCGCCGCGCTGGCCTCGCGCCGCGCCGGCTCGTTCAGGGTCGTGCTGGGCTTCCACCTCGCGGCCATGGTGCTGCTCGTCGCGGTTCTCCTGGCAACCGGCGAGGACCTCGCCGACGTCTCGGGCGGCGACCTGGCATGGCTCGCGTTCGTCGGCGTCCTCGGCGGGCTGTCCTACCTGGCCTTCTACCGGGCGCTCGCCATCGGCCCGATCTCGATCGTGAGCCCGATCGTCTCGGCCTACGCGGCGGTCACGGTCGTGTGCGCGGTGCTCATCGGGGGCGAGCGCCTCGCGGCCGGTGAGACGGCGGCGATCGTCGTCGTCATCGTCGGCGTCCTCCTCGCGTCCTCCGACCTGGCGCAGATGCGGCACCTCGAGCGGGTCGCCGTGCTGGGGATCGTGCTCGCCCTCGCGACGGCGGTCGTGATCGGCGCCTTCGTCTACGGGGTCGCCTACTTCAGCGCCGAGTACGGCTGGCTGGTCCCCATCGTCCTGGCTCGTGGCTTCTCGACGCTCTTCCTGGTTCTCGTCTCGCTTCGCGGCGGCGAGTGGCGGCTCCCGGACCGCTCGCCGCGCTTCCTCGCGACGGTCGTGCTCATCGCCTTCGTCGACACGCTCGGCTACGTGGCGTTCAACTTCGGCGTCCGCCATGCGGACACGTCGATCGTCGCGACGGCGGCCGCGCCGTACGCGGTCGTGCCGATCGTGGCCGGCGTCGCCTTCCTGCACGAGCGGCCCGGAGCGGTCCAGTGGGGCGGCGTCGGCCTCGTGCTGGGCGGCCTCGTCCTGCTCGGGGCGGTCGCGTGAGCGCCGCTCTGCTGCCGGTCAACCGCGAGGAATCGCCTCAGCCGCGACGTTGCGACTCTGCCACGAGCTTGGAGTTGCCCGCTCGCCGCGGGTGCGCAGGCCAAGCAACAGACTGTTACTTGGGAGCGCCTAGCTCCTGGGCCGACGCTTCCCGGGGTCGTAGATCGGAAAGTCGTCGACGGTGGCCGAGACCGTGCCTTCGCCGAGGGCGACGTCGACCGTCTCGCCCTTCGAGGCGAAGCGCCTCTCGAGGACGGCCATGCCGATCACCTTGCCGAGCGTCGGGCTCTCGCACGGGCTCGTGAGCGTCCCGGCGGGCTCGCCCTCCTTCGTCACCGCCGCGCCGTACTCGGGCACGTCGGGGCCGTCGACGGAGAGCGTCACGAGGCGGCGCGGCGGGCTCTTCGCGGTCTCCTCGAGGGCCGCCTTTCCGTGGAAGTCACCGCCGTCCAGGCGGATGACCTTGTCCAGCGACATGTCGAACGGATCCGTCTCGTGCTGGAAGTAGTCGTAGCCGATGAAGATGAGCCCCGACTCGATGCGGAGGGTCTCCACGGCCGCGAGCCCGTAGGGCTTCGCGCCGGCCTCCGTGAAGACGCCCCAGAGCTCCTCGGCGTAGTCGGGATCGCAGAAGATCTCGTAGCCGAGCTCGCCCGAGTAGCCGGTGCGCGAGATCCAGCACGGGGCGCGGCCGACGTGCACCTGGTGCGGCAGGAAGCGGAAGTAGCCGAGGCTTTCGACATCCTCGTCCACGAGCCCGGCCAGGAGCCCGCGCGAGCGCGGGCCCTGGAGCTGGAGATGGGGGAGGTCGTCGGTGATCGGGTCGATCGCGACGTCCATGCCGCTCACGACGTCGTTCATGTGGTCGAGGTCCGAGTCGAGCGCCGTGATCGCCCAGCAGCTCGAGTCGGTGAACTTGAAGACCGTGCCGTCGCCGACCATCTTCCCGTTCTCGTCGCAGAACGGCCCGTAGCGCACCTGGCCGGCCTCGAGGCCGAGCATGTCGTTCGTGAAGATGCGGTCGGCCGCCGCGAGGGCGTCCGGGCCGCTGAAGTCCCACTTGCGAAGCGGCGACTCGTCCCACACGCCGACGTCCTCCCGGACGGCGCGGTGCTCGGCCG
>JBOHAK010000213.1:0-5438 GCA_050697795.1 Gaiellaceae bacterium | reverse complement strand
GCGAGCACGGCCGGAAAGCTGGCCCTGACGTCCGACATCGCGCACGTGATCGCCGCGGCGCTCTGGACGGGCGGGCTCGGCTTCCTCGTGCTCGCCCTCGTGCTGGCCCGCGAGGATCGCTGGCCGCTCGCCACCCGGGCGGTCCCGCGCTTCTCGAACATGGCCGTCGTCTCCGTCGCCGCGCTGCTCATCGCGGGCGTGATCAACGGGTACCTCCAGGTCCGCACCTGGAGCGCCCTCTGGGAGACGAGGTACGGCCTCCTTCTCCTGGCCAAGATCGCCCTCGTCGTCCCGCTCCTCGCTCTCGGCGCGTACAACAACCGCTACGCGGTGCCGCGTCTCAAGGCGGGGATCGCGTCGGTGCTCGAGCGGCGTCGCTTCCTCACGGCCGCCGGCGTCGAGCTGGCGATCATGGTCGCCGTCGTGGCGGTCACGGCCGTGCTCGTCAACGCCGAGCCGGCCCGCACCGAGGCGATGATGGAGGAGATGGCCATGGAGGAGGACGCCATGGACGCCGGGGCGGGCGACCACATGGCGTTCGAGTCCGACGTCGACCTGGGCGAGATGATGGCCCACGTCGTCGTCGAGCCGGCCATGCCCGGCGAGAACTCCATCCACTTGACGTTCGAGCACGCGGACGCCGAGAAGCTCACCAAGGTGAGCGTCGCGGCGTCCCTGCCGAGCGAGGACATCGGCCCGCTGGCCTTCCCGGCGGAGCCCGTCCAGGGGCAGCCCGGTGAGTACGTGGCCGAGGGCGCCTCGCTCTCCCTGCCGGGAGAGTGGGAGCTCCGGATCGAAGCGCTCATGGGCGAGTTCGACCTTCTGACCGAATCGATCACCGTGCCAATCGGAGAGGAGTAAGCAGGTGCTTCGACGCCTACTTCTGTGCTTTCTCACAGCCGTCGTGGTGTTTCCCGCCGCGGCGGCTGCGCACGTGACCATCCAACCCGGCGAGTGGGAGGCGGGTGCCTTCGCCACGATGGTCGTCCGCGTCCCCAACGAGAGCGACGCGGCCGCCACGACCTCCATCTCGGTGCAATTTCCCGAGGAGGTCCTCACGGCCCGCTTCAAGCCACACCCGATCTGCGACCGCGAGGTCGAGATGGCGCCGCTCGACCAGCCTGTCGAGGACATCACAGAGCGGATCGCAAGCGTCACGTGGACGTGTGATCCGGGCATCGCCGTCGGTGAGTTCGACGAGCTCGGCGTGAGCTTCCAGATCCCCGAGGACGCAGCCGAGGGAGACGAGATTCTCTTCCCAACGGTCCAGGTGTACTCGGACGGCGAGGAGCGAGGCTGGGTCGACCCCGATCCCGAGGCTGAGTCGCCCGTTCCGCGGGTGACGGTCATCGCAGCCGAGGAGGAAGAGGAGGAGGCTCCCGCGGCGACGACCACCGAGGAGTCCCCTGACTCCGAGGCCGCCGTCCCCGCCGTCGGCACCGACGACGGCGACGACGGCATGGCGACCGTCGCCATCGTGCTCGCCATCATCGGCCTCGCGGCCGGCCTGATCGCGCTGGGCGTGGCACTCTTCCGTAAGCCGAGGGCTGTCACCTAGACAGTCCCCGACCGGGCCGGCGCCGTCGACCCACCACCTCCGCGGCGGCGTCGGCCCTCTCATTCCCGGGCTCGCAGGCCCGCGCGTCCGGATCGGGTCAGGCCGACGGCGGCTGTGCGAGGCTGAGCGTCTGCTCCGACACCTCGCCGAAGAGGTCGTCCCAGTCACGATGGAGCGCGCGGGCGAACGACTCCTCGAGCATGCGGTAGTGCAGGTCGAGGATGACCGCGAGCGCGCGCAGGTCCCGCCTGCGCATCGCGTCGAGCTGGCGCTCGTGGATCTCGAGCGCCTCCTCGTCCTGCGCGCGCCCGCCGACGTACGTGTCGCGAATGGGCGCGAGCTCGCTCTCGAGCTGGCGCATGGCCGACTGGAGCGTCTTGTTGTGGCTCGCGCGGACGACTGCCCGATGGTACATGGCGTTCGCGCCCATCACGCGCGGACGGTCGCCCAGGTTCCGGCGCATGAGCTCGATCGTCCGCTCGATGCCGGCGAAGTCCTCCTCCGTCGCATGCAGCCCGGCGATGATGGTCACCGAGCCCTCCAGCACACGACGGCCGAGCAGGACGTCCACCGCCTCCTCCGCCTCGACGGCGACGTTGTGCGTGATCGCGTCGACAGGGACGACCTCGGACGCCATGAAGATGCCCCCGCCCTTGCCGGCGCGCACGCGCAGGAGACCGCTGCGCTCGAGGACGCGGAGGGCCTGGCGCAGCGTCGGCTTCGAGATGCCGAGCTGGCCCGCGAGGTCCTGCTCCGTGGGGAGCCGGTCGTCCTGCCGGAGATGGGCGCGCTCGATTCCCTCGAGGAGATTCTCGATCGCCGCCTCGAACGTCCGCGACGTCCTCACGGGCTCGACGAACACGGCCACGCTCACTTAGGTCCTTCTACGGCCGCCGGCGGCCGTCGGATGGGAGAGCGACGCCATTCTGCTCGCGTGCGTTCGAGGGCCAGGCTCCTCGCCGAGGGGTTCTTACTCCACCGTCACCGTCTTCGCAAGGTTCCTCGGCTGGTCGACGTTCATGCCGCGGAGCCGGGCGATCCGGTAGGCGATGAGCTGGAGGGGGATCACGGCGAGCGCGGCCTGCAGGAACGGGTGCGTGCGCGGGACGAAGACGACGTCGTCGGCGTGGTGCTGGATGTCCTCGTTCCCGTCCGTCGCGATGGCGACCACCTCGGCGCCGCGGGCGCGGACTTCCTGGATGTTCGAGACGACCTTGTCGTACACGTGTGAGTCGGTGGCGACGACGACGACCGGGATCTCCTCGTCGAGGAGCGCGATGGGGCCGTGCTTCATCTCGCCGGCCGAGTAGGCCTCGGTCGGGATGTAGGAGATCTCCTTGAGCTTGAGCGCGCCCTCGAGGCAGACCGGCAGCCCGATGTGCCGCCCGAGGTAGAGGAAGAACGGCTTGCGGTAGTGCCGCCGGGCGATCTCCTCGATCGGATGGTCGGCATCGAGGTACGAGGAGATCTTGGCCGGAAGCGCCTCGACTTCGGCGAAGAGCCGCGCGAGCTCCGCGTCCGGCAGCGTCTTGCGCACCTGCGCGAGCTTGAGGGCGAGCAGGTAGAAGAGCGCCAGCTGCGCGATGAAGGTCTTCGTGGCGGCGACCCCGGTCTCCATCCCGGCGCGTGTGTAGAGCACGCGGTCGACCTCGCGCGTGATCTGCGTCCCCATCAGGTTCGTGATCGCCAGGGTGCGGGCGCCGCTCTCGCGCGCCAGCCGCATCGCCTGCACGGTGTCGCGCGTCTCGCCGGACTGCGAGACGCCCACGACGAGCGTGTCCTTGGTCAGCACCGGGTTCCGGTAGATCCACTCGCTCGCGATGTCGGGCTCGCAGGGCAGCCTGGCCCACTCCTCCACCACGTAGCGCGCGACGACGCCGGCGTGGTAGGCAGTGCCGCAGGCGAGGATGACCATGCGCCGGAGGTTCTGGATCTCGACGTCGGACAGGCCGATGTCCTCGAGCTCGAGCCGGCCGCCGCGCAGGCGCTCGCCGATCGTGTCGGCCACCGCCTGCGGCTGCTCGTAGATCTCCTTGAGCATGAAGGTCTCGTAGCCCTGCTTCTCGGCGTCCTCGTCGTCCCAGTCGACCTCGAGCTCGTCGCGCTCCTTCGGGGCGGCGCCGTCCACCGACACGAAGCGCACGCCCTCCGGCTCGATGGCGACGACCTCGCCGTCCTCGATCAGCTTCACGTGGCGCGTCTCCCGCAGGAAGGCCGAGATCGAGGACGCGAGGAACATCTCCCCGTCCCCGATGCCGACGACGAGCGGGCACTGGAGCCGCGCGCCGACGAGCACGCCGGGGTGGTCGCGGTGGATGGCGACGAACGCGAAATGGCCCTCGAGCTCCTCGTACGTGGCGCGCACCGCCTCGACGAGGTCGCCGGCGTAGTTGCGCTCGATCAGATGCGCCACGACCTCGGCATCGGTCTCCGAGTTGAAGGCGTGATCCTGCGCCTCGAGGGACTCACGCAGGTCGCGGAAGTTCTCGACGATGCCGTTCAAGACCACGGCGACCTCGTCCTCGACGCAGCCGGTCAGCGGATGCGCGTTCTCGTAGGAGACCTTGCCGTGGGTGGCCCAGCGCGTGTGGCCGACGCCGGTGGTCGAATCGGAGCCGTTCCGCCCCGCGGCCTCCTTGAGCTGATCGAGGTTGCCGACCGCCCGCACGTAGTCGAGGCGCTCGTCCTCGAGGAGGCAGAGTCCGGCCGAGTCGTACCCGCGGTACTCGAGACGTTCGAGGCCCTGGAGCAGAAGATCCTTCGCAGTCCTCGAGCCTACGTATCCGATGATCCCGCACACTCGAAAACCCCTTCCTGACCCGCCGGGGTCCCGGACCCGACTATCTCGACGCTTCTACGCTTCGGTTCCTTGTGTTTCCAAAAGTCTGACGGAAAAAACGAGCCCGGCCGCCTAGCCGAGCTCTCTCCGGACGAGAGCCGCGATCCTACCACAGAGGCGCTCTGCGTCCTGCTCCGATTCCGCCTCCGCGAGCACGCGCACGACCGGCTCCGTGCCGGAGGGCCGCACGAGCACGCGGCCCGAGTCGCCGAGCCCGTCGGCGACCCGGGCGACCTCGTCGAGGACGCTCGGCGGCAGGATCCGGCTGCGGACGCGGACGTTCTCCTTTGCCTGCGGGAAGCGGGGCATGACGGCGGCGAGCTCCGCGAGCGGGCGACCCTGCTCCCTCACCGCGCGGCAGAGGAGGAGCGCGGCGACGAGCCCGTCCCCGGTCGTGTGCCCGTCGAGCCAGATGAGGTGCCCTGATTGCTCGCCGCCGAGCAGGCCGCCCTCGGCCCGGAGGGCCTCGAGCACGCAGCGGTCGCCGACGTCGGTCGTGACCACCCGGATACCCCGCTCGGCCAGCAGGCGATGGAAGCCGAGGTTGGTCATCTGCGTGACGGCGACGAGCTCGACGTCCAGCTGGAGGGCGAGGACGGCGAGGATCTGGTCGCCGTCCACCTCGTTCCCGGCGGCGTCCACGGCCAGCATGCGATCGCCGTCGCCGTCGAAGGCGACGCCGAGGTCGAACCCCCCGCCGGTCACGGTGCGTGCGAGGAGCCGCAGGTCGGTGGCGCCGCAGCCCGCGTTGATGTTCGTCCCGTCGGGCTCGTCCGCGATCGACGCCACGGATGCGCCGAGCCGGCGGAACACCGCCGGCGCCACCTGGTACATGGCTCCGTTGGCCGAATCGAGGCAGACGCGGAGGCCGTCCAGCGGTGAGCCGAAGCGCTCGCAGACGAGGTCTGCGTAGCGGTCGGCGAGGCCCGGCCGGGAGGCGATCGCGTCCGCCGTGGCAGATGCCGGCGGGTCGTCGAGCCGGCCCTCGACGGCCGACTCCTCCTCGTCGCTCAGCTTCCAGCCGCCGCGGAAGAGCTTGAC
>JBOHAK010000212.1:0-2358 GCA_050697795.1 Gaiellaceae bacterium | reverse complement strand
ACGAGCAGCGCCACGAGGATCCGCAGCGCGACCTGCTCGGCGGCCCCGCTCGGGTCGTCCGGGAGGAGGCGCCCGGTATCCACGACGACCGCGAGGACGGCGAACGTCGCGGCCGCCCACATGGCGGGGCGGCTCTGCCGCTTCCTCCAGAGCCACACCGCGGCAACCGCGACCGCGGTGAGGAGCGCAAGGTTCACGTACCCGACCGCTTCGACGATCGCGCTCAAGCCAGTCCCCGTTCGTTCGAGGCTCTCAGTGTAGGGGGAGTTCGCCGCGTCCCTCGGCCCGCCTCCCGGGACGCGACCGACCTGCGGCGTTCGCGACGCTCGACCTCCAGCGGGCCGCGGAGCTCCTCGGCGCTAGGCTCGATACGACACGAGACGCTCGGCCAGCTCCCGCGGGCGGCTGAGGCTGATGTAGTGGCCGCCGTCCATCTCGTCGGGGACGATCCCGAGCCGCTCGCGGACGATCCGCCTCGTCCACTCGGCCGGGAACATGCGGTCGTGGCGGCAGAGCAGGAACCGCGTCGGCACGTCCGGCCACGCGTCGAGCGGCCACGGCTCCAGCCCGGGCTTCTCGGCCTGGTGCCGCTCCCGCCTCTTCGCCTCGGCGACGAGCTCCGGCGCGACGTCGTGGTAGAAGACCGCGTCGCTGCTGCCGTCGTGCCCTGTCTGCTCGCGGAACGCCTTGCCGTGCTCGGTGTTGGTCCAGAAGTCGTTCCCGGTCTCGCCCGGAGCCGGGACCATCGCGGCCACTAGGACGAGTAGCTCGACCGGCACCCGCGCGCAGACGAGCGGAGCCGTGAAGCCGCCCCAGGAGTGCGCGACGACGACGAGGCCCGTGCGCTCGCCGACGTCGGCGACGACCGAGTCGGCGTAATCGGCGAGCCCGGCCGACTCGTCCTCGCTCGGGAGGTCCACCGCCACCACGTCGTGCCCGCGAGCGCGCAGCTCGGGAGCGACGAGGTGCCAATCCCACGCGCTGCCCCCGCCGCCGTGGATCAAGACGTAGGTACTCATGGTCCGCGATTCTGCCCGGCATGGAGTTCTCGGCCGAGAACAGCCTGATCCTCGTCGGACTGCTGGCCGCTGCCGCGGCCCTCCTGGCCACCGCCGAGCTCGTTCGGATCCCGTACCCGATCCTGCTCGTCCTCGGCGGCCTCGGGCTGGGATTCGCGCCCGGCATGCCGCAGATCGAGCTCGCCCCGGACCTCGTCCTGGTCGCGATTCTTCCCCCGCTCCTCTACGGCACCGCCTTCTTCACGTCCCTGCGCGAGCTCCGCGCGAACGTTCGCCCGATCACGTTGCTTTCCGTGGGGCTGGTCCTAACGACGATGATCGCGGTCGCCGTCGTCGCTCACGCCGCCATCCCCGGCCTCACCTGGCCGGGTGCCTTCGTGCTCGGCGCCATCGTCTCGCCCACCGACCCGACCGCCGCGAGCGCGATCGCGCAGCGACTCGGCCTCCCGCGCCGACTGATCGCCCTGATCGAAGGCGAGAGCCTCGTGAACGACGGCACTGCTCTCGTCGCCTACCGCTTCGCGGTCGCCGCGGTCGTCACGGGCAGCTTCTCCCTCGCGAGCGCGTCCGGCCGCTTCCTGCTCAACGTCGCCGGCGGCATCGCGGTCGGACTCGCCGTCGGCTTCGTGATCCGCCAGGTTCGGCGCCAGATCGACAACCCGCCGGTCGAGATCACGATTTCGATCCTCAGCGGCTATTTCGCCTATCTGCCGGCGCAGGCCGCCGGCGTCTCGGGCATCCTCGCCGCCGTCACCGTCGGGATCTACATGGGCTGGTACACACCCGAGCTCACCACGCCGCAGATGCGGCTCCAGGGCACCGCCGTCTGGGAGATCCTCTTCTTCCTCCTCAACGCGCTCCTCTTTGCGCTCATCGGCCTCCAGCTGCCGGCGATCATCGACGCCCTCTCCGGAACGTCGCCGGGAACCCTCGTCTACTACGCGGTCATCGTCACAGCCACGGTCATCGGTGCGCGCTTCCTGTGGATCTTCGCCGCGACGTGCCTTCCGCGCCTGCTGCCCCGGCGGGCGCGCGAACGCCCCGCCCAGTCATGGAAGGAAGCGACGATTCTGACCTGGTCGGGCATGCGCGGGGCGGTGTCGCTCGCGGCCGCGCTCGCCCTCCCGCTCACGACCGACGCGGACACGCCCTTCCCGGATCGCGACCTGATCGTGTTCCTGACCTTCGCGGTCATCCTGGGAACCCTCGTCGTCCAGGGCCTGACCCTCCCGAGCCTCATCGGCCGCCTCGGCCTCGAGGACGACCGGCTGGCCGAGAAGGAAGAGGCCAAGGCTCGCATCCACGCGGCCGAAGCGGCCCTCGCACGCCTCGAGGAGCT
>JBOHAK010000211.1:0-7574 GCA_050697795.1 Gaiellaceae bacterium | reverse complement strand
CCTCCCCGAGGGCGAGCGGCACGAGGTCGGGATCGTCGGTCCGAGCGGCGAAGACGAGCGATACCACGAGGCCGAGAACGGCGATCGCAAAGAGGCTGCCGAGCCGTGAGAAAGTCGAGTTGACGCCGGCCGCCACACCCGAATAGCGCTCGGGAGCGCTCGTCATGGCCGCCGCGGTGATCGGGGCCACGATCATCGAGAGGCCGAGGCCGTAGAGCAGGAGCCCTGGAAGGAGACCGTCCCAGAGCGTGCGATCGTCCACGCGGAGCCAGAGCAGCATGCCCGAGGCCATGACCAGGGGGCCTGCGACGAGGAAGAGCCGCGCGCCGAGCCTGTCCGCGAGACGGCCGAAGCGAGGGGCGAGGGCGAGCATGACGACGGTCGAGGGGAGAAGGAGAAGGCCGGCCTCGAAGGGCGTGTAGCCGACGACGGACTGGAGGAAGAGAACGAGGAAGAAGGTCGAGCCGGCGAGTGCGCTGTAGATGAGCAGGGTCGCGACGTTCACGAGGGTGAAGTCGTGATCGCGAAAGAGGAAGAACGGAAGAAGCGGGTCCCGAGCCCTGAGCTCGCGCGCCACGAAGGCCGCGAGGGCGACTCCTCCGAACGCGAAAGCCCAGGCGATCGCGGCGAAGCCCTGCTCGCCTCCCTGCACGATCCCGTAGGTCACGAAGCCGAGCCCGAGCGCGACGAGCGCAGCTCCGAGGACATCGAGCCTCGCGGGGGTTGCCTCCCGGCGCGTGCTCGCTCCCCGCCCCAGCCAGGCGAGGTAGACGGCGCCCAGAGCGAGGGGGAGGTTGAGGTAGAAGATCCAGCGCCACGAGGCCCACTCGACAAGCGCGCCTCCCAGCGGAGGGCCGGCGAGACTGACCGCCCCGGTCCCCGCCGTCCAAATGCCGATCGCACGGCCGCTCTCCTCAGCGAACGTGGTGCGCAAGAGAGAGAGGCTTCCGGTCGTGAGCAGAGCGCCCGCCGCCCCTTGGAGGACACGGGCAACGATCAGCACCGCCGCGCTCGGAGCGATGCCACCCAGGGCGGAGGCGGCGGCGAAGGCGGTCGCGCCGACCATGAACATCCTCCGGCGCCCGAGCCGATCGCCGAGCGCCCCGGCGACGAGATAGAGGGAGGCTAGAGCGAGCGAGTAGGAGAGCAGGACCCACTGCTGGCCGCCGAGATCGATGTCGAGGTCGGCGCCGATGGCCGGGACGGCGACGTTGATCGCCGTCACGTAGGCCATCGACGAGCCGAGGACCGTGGCGGCGAGCGTGAGTCGGCGACAAGTCTCCTCACTGAGCCCGTCGCCACGCGTGAGGGCGAGGCGCGGCTTCAAACTGCTGCATGGTAAGGCGGCGGTGGCGCCGGCGCACCGGCTCGCCGGTCTTGTACCCGAGGCAAGACGGAGCGACCTATCCCCGAAGAGAAATCCCTGCGAATGCCTGAGAAGCCGACGCCCGGACTCGAACCGGGGACCCCTTCATTACGAGGGAATGACAAGTGAGGGACCTATGTCCACTCGCGGGCACGCGCGGCCACATTCTCCCTGGAAAAGAGGTGGCCACACCGCTCCAGCCATGGACGCGCCTTCCCGCCCGTGCCCGAGCCGACGTACCCGTTCTGTACCCGCGCGCGACGCCCTGCCAGAGGATCAGATCGGCATGTATGTGCCGTGGTAGGCGAGCCGGCCGCGCGCTCGCAAGCTCGCCCACTCCCCCGCCACGCCGATGAGTCCTCTGGCCGTGGGCGCTTGGTCGCGGAGACGACGCCTGTTGTCTCGCGCGTGTTCCGGGGAATGCGAGGAGACGGCTACCTACGCGTAGCACTGGGGAGCCGAGCGCCTCTTGCTCTCATGCCGTCGACCCTGGCGCGGTTTCCCACCGGTCATTCGCGAGGCGGGCAAGGCTACTTGCTCAGGATGATTCTTCGGCCGCGACCCCTTGATTCGCCTTCGAAATTGAGACGTCGACTGGGCCGAATCCTCTCTATCTCGTCGATGTATCGAAACGTCGCTCAGGTGGTGGAGGTATCGCCAGCGTGGAGTCGAACGCCGGGTCGATGGGAACCCCACCGGAATCCGCTCACGCGCCCGAGGAGCTCCTGGAGCGGTACGCGCGGCTCTCGCTCGAGCGCGATGAGCTCGCCGTGAAGGTGGCCGAGCTCGAGCGCGAGCTCGCCTCCCACTGGTCTCCTGCCGACGCGCCGCGCCGATCCCGTCGCCGGATTGCCGTGCTCTCACTCGCGGTCGTCCTCGTCAGCACCATCACGCTCGCCGTAGTCGGAGGCTCCGCGGCGATCCTGACGGGCTTCTGGGACCCGCTCGGAAACGACGCGACCTTGCCTCTCGTTGAGCTCTCCGCGGCCGAGTCGAAGCCCGCGCCCGCGACGCCTCCGGCGCCGACGCCGTCCCCGACGGCCGTCGGGCCGATCCTGCCCGAGACCCCCCCGGCGGCCATTGCCCGAGGCGGGCTCGAGATCGTCGCCGCCCGCGGCGACTCATGGCTCCAGGTGAGGCGGAGATCGCCGAGCGGTCCGGTCGTCTATGAAGGCATTCTCGAGCGCGGCGAATCGGCGTCGTTCGCAGCCCGCCGTCTCTGGCTACGGTTCGCAGTCGGCGACCACCTCGACGTGACCGTCAACGGAAAGCGGGCCAACGGCCTGCCCTCGCTCGCCGGTGACGCCGTAGTCATGTCCGACCGCGTCCGCGTCCTGAGCGTCGGCTAGAGGCCGGCCGAAGCCATTGGTAGCGTCGACGAGACTGACTGCGCAGGTGTCGGGCGGGGGTCCGGCGGTTCGGGTCCCCCTCCTCGATCTCCGCGCGTCCCACCACGATCTCCGGAGCGACCTGGTTGCTGCGTTCGGGGAGCTGATCGATTCCGGTGCCTTCACGAACGGGCCGCAGGTCGCGGAGCTAGAGGAGGCGTTCGCACGCTATTGCGACGTGCCGTTCTGCGTCGGCCTCGGCAGCGGTCTCGACGCCCTCCGACTCGCGCTCATCGCCATCGAGCCCGCGCCGCGCGAGGAGGCGATCCTGCCTGCAAACACGTTTGTCGCGACGGCCGAGGCCGTCGTCCAGGCCGGCCTCGTCCCGGTGCTCGCCGACGTGTCGGAACGCGACTACAACCTCGACCCCGACGCGGTCACAGCGGCCGTCACGCCGCGGACCCGGATCGTCGTCCCTGTGCACCTGTACGGGCAGATGGTGGACATGGTGCGGCTGCTCGCCGACGCCCGGACCCGGGGCCTCGACGTCGTCGAGGACGCATGCCAGGCTCACGGTGCGCGGCGCGACGGCCTCGGCTCGGGCACGGCCGGCCGGGCGGCCGCTTTCAGCTTCTATCCGGGCAAGAACCTCGGGGCCTTCGGCGACGCCGGCGCGCTCGTTACGGGGGACGCGCGGATCGCGGCCCGCGTCCGGGCGCTGCGCGAGCATGGCCAGAACGCGAAGCATCGGCACGAGGCCGTCGGCTACACGGCACGACTCGACACCGTGCAAGCGGCGGTGCTGCTGCGCAAGCTTCCGCTCTTGCCGGCGTGGACGGAGGAGCGGCGCGCGATCGCCGGCGCCTACTCCGAGGCGCTCGCCGGCGTGGGCGACCTGCGGCTTCCGCCCGTGCCGCCCGGAAGTGAGCCAGTCTGGCACCTATACGAGATCCGCACCGGGCGAGCCGCGGAGCTCGCCGCATTCCTCGACGAGCGGGGGATCCAGACGGGGCGCCACTACCCGGCCCCAGTGCACCTTACGCCGGCGTTCGCGCATCTCGGCCACGGGCCCGGCGCCTTCCCGGTGAGCGAGGCGCTCGCGCTAGAGCTCCTCTCCCTGCCGATTTACCCAGGCCTAGGCGACGACCGACTCGACGTCGTCGTGAGGGCGATCCGGGAGTTCTTCGACCGTGGCTAGCCGGCCGGCGAACGAGGCCCCGTACCGCCTCATCAACGACGTCGAGTTCGGCGACGGCGTCGTCGCCCAGGCGTTCGTCAACCTCTACGGCTGCCGGATTGGCGAGGGCAGCCGGATCGGCCCATTCGTGGAGATCCAGCGCGGGGCGGAGATCGGAGCGCGCTGCAAGGTCCAGAGCCACACGTTCGTGTGCGAGGGCGTCCGGATCGGCGACGGCGTCTTCGTCGGTCACGGCGTCGTCTTCATCAACGACAAGGTTCCCCGCGCGAGAGCGCGAGACGGGAGCCTGCAGGAGCGCGACGACTGGACGCTCCTCGAGACCGTTGTCGAGGATGGCGCCTCAATCGGCTCGGGTGCGGTCATCCTCGGCGGTGTGCAGATCGGCGCGGGCGCTCTGGTCGGCGCCGGCGCCGTCGTAACCAAGGATGTCGAACCGGGCGAGATCGCCGTCGGTGTGCCGGCGGCGCCGACCCGGCCGTCGCGGTGACGTCCCCGCCCGCTTCCGGTTCCCCTCGGTTCCTCTCGGTCGTCGGCGCCCGCCCCAACCTCGTCAAGATGGCTCCGGTCGTGGCCGAGCTCCGGTGCCGTCTGCCGGACGCCCGCCACGTCGTCGTCCACACCGGCCAGCACTACGACCCGCTGCTCTCCGATGTGTTCATCGACGAGCTGGGCATACCGCCTCCCGATCACGCGCTCGGCGTCGGCTCGTGTTCGCACGCCGTCCAGACGGCCTGCGTGCTCGAGCGGCTAGAGCCCGTGCTCGTCGCGGAGGCACCCGACCTCGTGTTCGTACCGGGCGACGTCAACTCGACCCTGGCCGCTGCGCTCGCTACGGCGAAGCTCGGGATCCCGCTCGCGCACGTCGAGTCCGGTCTCAGGAGCTTCGACCGGACGATGCCCGAGGAGATCAACCGAGTCGTCACCGACCAGCTCTCCGAGATCCTGTTCCTCCACTCCGACGAGGCCGACGACAACCTCCGCGCCGAGGGGATCGGGGACGAGCGGCTGCATTTCGTCGGCAACACGATGATCGACACGCTCGTGGCGATGGAGCCGCGCTTCCGGTGGCTGGGCGCGGCCGCTGCGCTCGGTGTCCGTCCCGACGACTTCCTGCTCGTCACGCTGCACCGGCCGGCGCTCGTCGACGGCGACCTCCTCGGGCCGGCGATCGACGCGCTGGGTAGCGTGGCGCGGGAGCTTCCGGTGCTCTTTCCCTCCCATCCGCGGACGCGCAAGGCGCTCCGCGGGCGCGAGATCCCGACCGGCGTTCGGGTGTTGGAGCCGCTCGGCTACCTCGAGTTCCTCTCCCTCGCCTGCGACGCGGCGGCAGTGCTCACGGACTCGGGCGGCGTGCAGGAGGAGACGACGTACCTCGGCGTCCCGTGCTTCACGCTGCGCGCGAACACCGAGCGGCCGGTGACGGTCAGGCAGGGGACGAACACGCTGCTCGGGCTCGAGCCGGAGCGGATCCGGGACGTCCCTGCGCTGCTCGCGACTCGCGGCCCGGCGCCGGCCGAGCCGCCGCCGCTCTGGGACGGACGCGCCGCTGAGCGTGTCGTGGACGTCGTCGAACGGATCGGACGCGGAGACCTCGTCGCCTCTCGATGAGAATCTGGATCGACCTCGCCAACTCACCGCACCCGCTCCTCTTCGAGCCGGTTGGGCGCCTGCTCGAGGACCTGGGCCACGAAGTTGTCGTGACCGCTCGCGACAATGCCCAGACGGTCGAGCTGGCGCGCGTAGCCTGGCCCGCGGTCGAGGTCGTGGGCGGGGCGAGCCCGAGGAGCCGCGCCGGCAAGGTCGCCGCGCTGGCCGATCGCGTCCGGCTGCTCCGGCGGTTCGCGATCCGGGCGCGACCCCAGGTCGCACTCTCGCACAACTCGTATGCCCAGGTGGTTGCGGCGCGGACGCTCGGGATCCCGGCGGTGACGGCGATGGACTACGAGCACCAGCCGGCGAACCACGTCGCCTTCCGGCTCGCCTCGGTCATCCTCCTCCCCAAGGCGCTCCGCGGCTCGGAGGTCGTGGACCAGGGAGCGACGCTGGCAAAGACCCGATACTACGACGGGCTGAAGGAGGAGCTCTACCTAGGCGAGTTCACGCCGGATCCGGGCGTGCTCGAGCGGCTCGGCGTCGAGCGGTCCGACGGGGCTCGACTCGTCGTCGCGCGCACCGCGCCGAGCCGGGCTGCCTACCACCGCTTTGAGAACCCGCTCTTCGTGAACGTTCTCGAGCTGCTCGAGGCCGAGGACGGCGTCCACTGCGTCGTCCTGCCGCGGCATCGCGACGAGCGCGAGCTGCTCACGGCGATCGGTGGCGGCCGCCTAATCGTCCCACGGGCGGCTGTCGACTCCCGCTCGCTGATGGCGGCGGCCGATCTCTTCGTCGGCGCTGGCGGGACGATGACGCGCGAAGCGGCGCTTCTGGGCATCCCGACGCTTACGCTCTTCGGCGGCCGCCCGGCGGCGGTCGATCGCTGGCTCGAACAGCAAGGGCTACTACGCCGGCTCGAGCGCGCTGAGGATGTCCTCCCGGTCGCTGGCCGTAGTGACGGCGGGAACGGCGGGCTTGCACGCATTCGCGCAAGGGGCGAGCGCCTGCGGGCGCAGCTCGTCGAGGCCGTAATCGAGGCGGCCCGCAGGTGAGAGCGTTCACTTCGCCGGACGTAAGAGGTACCCGGCGGCAGGGACGTCCGGCGCTCGCTGGCCGGTGCCCGACCGGACGATGCTGATGACCAAAACGCGGCCGGGACCCGCCCGAGCGCACGCCGGGTCACTCCTGTCGCCACACTCCCGAAAGGGCGAGCCCAAGCAAGAAGAAGCAGAGGTCGCCCGCGCCTCGGAGCGTCAGGTGGGGGTCGAAGGCCTGGAGAACGGCGACGACGACCAGGGCGGTGAAGCTCGCGGTCGCGGCGACGCCGACGGCGTCCGCGCGCGCCCTGGCGACCGACGCGACCTGTCTGAGCGTGGTCCAGAGGAAGAAGGCGAACGCGACCACGAGCGAGATGCCGCCCGACCAGACGAGCCACACGTAGCCGCTCTCGATGAAGATCCAGTCGCGGCCGCTGTCCGCGGGCGCCGGCACGCGCGCCGCGGGTCGCACGCCAAGAAGGGCGTTCCAGCCATTCGAGAGCTCCGGCAGGAAGTGCGTCTGCAGGTTCTCGATCCGGCCGGTCCAGCTAGGCGGGATCCCGGCCGCGCTCTCGAAGCCCGCGATTCGCCGGTCGACGACCGGGCGGAGCGCGAGCGCCGCGGCTATCGCGGCCGGCACGAACGCGAGCGCAGTGGTCGTCAGCCGGCCCGTCACGTAGCCGAACGCGATCACGCCGACGAGCAACGCGAGCACTCCGGAGAACTGGCCCGAGGCGAGCGCGCCGAAGACGAGGAGGAGCGAGAGCGCGACGAGACCGGCGCGCCCAGGCGATCCCCTGAGCAGGAGTCCGGCCGCGATCGCGAGGTTGAAGGTCATCACGTCGGCAACGGCCTGCGGAGCCGCAATCGTCGAAGAGCCGCGCATGTTGTCGAGCGCGTCCGTCTGGCCGAGCGGCGCGTAGTGGGTGGCGAGGAGCTCGGGCACGCCGAAGAGCTGTAGCGCCTGCAGGATGGCGACGAGAGCGACGACACCGGCCGCGGCGAGCGAGAGCCAGAGGCAGATCCTGACGTCGCGCACCGAGCGCACGCTC
>JBOHAK010000210.1:0-2016 GCA_050697795.1 Gaiellaceae bacterium | reverse complement strand
AGCTTGGAAGACTGCCCGCCGCGGTTCCGCACATTCTCGGCCGTTTCGGTCTGCTTCCGTGGATCGCGTTAGCCATGCGGGTCCGGAATCTCCGGTGCCGACAGGGGACGTAAGCGCGCGGAAGACGGTTTGCGGCCGGTTCCGTTAGCAGAGCGTTAGCCAGGACAGGGACGAGAAGGCCTGAACCCTTCGTCAGGCGGGCCGAACTCTCGGACTCAACGACGGCCCTCCACCTGCACGCTCGAGTTGCTCCACGATGTCCTTCAAGGGTCGGCCATCACACGTTTACCGGCGCGGTTCGCTGGGCGCCGAGCGCCGCACCGTTCCGCAGTGCGTCAGCCGGACTGAACTCTGCCTCCGCGGGGCGGGCTTGGGGTTGGGGCCGGCTGACGGGACATGGACACACCCCTGGCTCTGGGAGCGGCATCCCGCGCCCCTCGATCGATGACGGTTAGGCGCCCTGTGAATGGATTTCGTCGCTCTTGGACATCTTTTGGACATTCTGTTGCCTGATCAGCGCACGCCCGGAGCTGCCCGAGAGCCCGCAAGGCCGCCGACACTCCTTGACTGAGCTTCGACGCCGGCCGACCAGTCCGGCTACGTCGCCGGCGGTTGGCCGACCGCCCGGGCCTCGCAGCCTGACGCGCTTAGCTTTCGTATTCGATAGAGATGAGAACGCCGCTCGCCCACAGCCAGAAGAGGACGAGCACCGCCAGGAGCATGAGAAGCGTCCACCACGGGTGAGACCTGATCCACGTCACAGCCTTGCCTCTTCCCTTAGCCGGTGCCGGAGGTCTTCGCCCAGGAGCCATTGCCGTACACCTTTAGTTGCAGCCAGAGGTAGTCGTGCACGAGGCAGCCGGTGACGACGGTGCAGGCGGCTTTAGTGGCCCTGGGTGCCGACCGTGTACGACCACTTGCCCGCGCCGCCCGCCGACCACTTCTGCGTATGCCCCTTCCACTCCCACCCGGGGCCGGCGCCGTTGTTGCGGCGCAGGTAGTCGTAGAGTGAGTTGACCTTCGAGCCGTTGTGGCAAAAGCCCTGCCGCTGGTGGTACGACCACAGCGTCCAAGCCCCGTTCGTCTTCCTCCTCGTCACCGAAACCCGCTTGCACTTCGTCGGGTAGGCGAACGTCGCCGCCGTCGCCGCGTCCGCCTCTTCCCCCCAGACGGTTTCGAGCACGCTCCCGTCCGCCAGGTACTCCACCTCCACGCCCGACGTCCCGGCCAACGCTGACGCCGAGAGGGGAAGGGACAGCGCCAGCGCCGCCAGGACGACCAGCAAACCTCGCATCGCTCCTCCTCACCTCACTCCCCTCTAGCGAGGAAGGTACGACCCCACCCCCACTTTGTCAAGGGCAGGGTTGCCCTTGCTGCAGGAGGAGGAGCGCAGAGCAGAGAATCCTCCCGCCGTGCCCGGCGACCCCCTCCTCAGCCGCCTCCTCCGCGCCCGCGAGCGCATCCGCGAGCAAGAAGCCGACCTCACAGCCGCCCGGCGCGAGTTTCGAGCCGCCCTCGTCGCCGCCCACGAAGGAGGGCACAGCTACACGGCCATCGGCCGCGCCCTCGGCGTCACCCGCCAGCGCGTGGCGGAGATGATCCAAGAAGAAACCTGACCGGCGCCCGCCGCGGCTCGTTTCGACTCGAGGCGAGCCGTGACATCTCGACGCGTTCGGGGCCCGCACGGAGACTCGCTCTACCGGCGGATTCGAAGTGCATCCCCGAGGGGTTGCAGGCCCTCCCGGAGCTTGGTGAACCAGCATGGTTGAGCGGAACGGAGTCGAGTGCTCTCTGACGAGCTGGCGTCCCCTTGCTGACCCGGCGTTGACCCGCTAGCGCGAAGCGGGGGTCGACCTGACCCGAGTCGGCGGTTTCGCGCAGATTTGGCAGCCGCTCCGAGGTCACATCATGGAGAGACCCTGTACTCGCACCTGAGGTCCGCAGGGGTGCTACGCGCCGAGCGCGCCGGCCGCCCTCTCGTAGTCGGCGGGAGCCACCCAGAGGATCATCCCGTAG
>JBOHAK010000209.1:0-14644 GCA_050697795.1 Gaiellaceae bacterium | reverse complement strand
TGATCGGTGCTCTCCTCGTCATCCTCGTCATCGGGGCCTTCCTGTTCGAGTGGCGTGCAGCGTTGATCAGCGTCGTCTCGATCCCGATCTCGCTCGTCGCCGCGGGGCTCGTGCTCTATCTGCGCGGAGAGACGATCAACGTCATGGTCCTTGCTGGGTTCGTGATCGCGCTCGGGGTGGTGGTCGACGACGCGATCATCGACGTCGAGAACATCGTCCGGCGCCTGCGCGAGCACCGCCGGCAGGGGGGCACGAAGTCGACCGCGTCGATCGTCCTCGAAGCTTCGCTCGAGGTACGGCCGTCGATCGTCTACGCCACGCTCATCATTTTCGCGGCGATGGCTCCGATCTTCTTCCTCACCGGCCTCACCGGGGCGTTCTTCAGACCGCTCGCGCTCTCCTACGTGCTGGCCGTGGCCGCTTCGCTCCTCGTCGCTCTGACGGTCACGCCTGCGATGGCGCTGATTCTCCTCTCGAGAGGCTCCCTCAAAGGACGGACGCCGCCGCTCACGAGATGGCTCCAGCACGGCTACGAGAGCGTGCTCGCCCGGATCATCCGCACGCCGCTCTGGGCGTACGGCGCCGTGGCAGTGACGGCGATCGCCGGCGTCGCGGTCCTACCGTTCCTCGGGTCGTCGCTGCTTCCTTCGTTCAAGGAGCGCGACTTCCTGATGCACTGGTTGACGAAGCCCGACACGTCGGGCCCGGAGGAGGTGCGGATCTCCGTGCGCGCCTGTCAGGAGCTCCGCAGCATTCCCGGCGTCCGGAACTGCGGCTCCCACATCGGGAACGCGTTCCTCGGGGACGAGCCGTACGGGATCTACTTCGGCGAGAACTGGATCAGCGTCGACCCCGAGGTCGACTACGACGAGACGCTCGCCCGTGTCCAGGAGGTTGTCAGCGGCTACCCCGGGCTCGTCCGCGACGTGCAGACGCACCTGAAGGAGCGGATCAGGGAGGTGCTCACCGGATCGAGCGACGAGATCGTGATCCGGATCTTCGGCGACGACCTGCACGCCCTCGAGGAGCAGGCGGGTAAGGTGCTGGACGAGATCGAGGAAGTCGAGGGGCTCGTCGAGGCGAAGATCGAGCTCCACGACGACATCCCCCAGGTCGAGGTCGAGGTGAATCTCGCAGCGGCCGAGCGGTACGGGGTCAAGCCGGGCGATGTCCGGAGGGCCTCGGGCATCATTCTGGCGAGCGAGGAGGTCGGCGACATCTACCGCGGCGGCAAGGCCTACGACGTGCACCTCTGGAGCACGCCCGAGGCCCGGCACAGCCTCGAAGACATTCGCGCCCTCCCGATCGACACACCGAGCGGCGGCCAGGTTCGCCTTGACCAGCTGGCCACCGTGCGCATCGCACCGACTCCAAACACCATCGAACGCCAGGACCTGACGCGCCGGCTCGAGGTCAGCGCCAACACGAGCGGCCGCGATCTCGGGTCTGTAGCCCGCGACGTCGCGAACCGCATCGAGGACATGGACTTCCCGCTCGGATACAGCGCCGCCGTGCTAGGCGAGTACGAGGAGCGCCAGTCTGCTCAGAGGCGCATGCTCCTCTTCTCGATCGGTACGGCGGTCGCCATCTTCCTTCTCCTGCAGGTGTCCTTCCGGAGCTGGCGCCTGGCGACAATGTCCTTCCTGACTCTCCCGATGGCGCTCGTGGGCGGCCTGCTGGCGGCGTTCATCGGTGGGGGCGTGCTCTCGCTCGGCTCGCTCGTCGGGTTCTTCACGGTCTTCGGAATCGCCGCTCGCAACGGGATCCTGATGATCAACCATTTCCAGCATCTCGAGCAGCACGAGGGCGAGACGTTCGGTCGGGAGCTCGTCCTTCGCGGGGCGCGGGAGCGGCTGGCGCCGATCCTCATGACCACGCTCGCGGCAGGGCTCGCCATCCTGCCCCTGGTGGTCGCCGGCGATCGTCCCGGGCACGAGATCGAGCACCCGCTGGCCGTGGTCGTCCTCGGCGGACTGTTCACGTCCACGCTGCTCAATCTCTTCGTCGTACCCTCGCTCTACCTCCGCTTCGGAAAGCGCCGAGAGGCTCTCAGCTCCGCCGAGGCGCGCTCCTGACCGCCGGCCCCCGCAGGGTCACAGCCCGTAGGCGGCTCGCTCCAGGGCCTCCACCACTTCCCCGGCGCTCCGCCCCGGTGCGTCGTTCCAGCAGTGGACGTGGCTGACGTCCGAGCCGCCCAGTGCGCGGGCGAACCGAACCACCCGGGCCTCCATCTCCGCGCGGTCGAGCCCGTGGTCCTTCCCGGCCTCGCCGACCGCTCCGGCAGCACAGAGGGGCCCACCCGTTCTCCAGGGGCCCTGGCACAGGCCTCGTTCCCGAACGATCTCCGCTGCGCGAAGAAGCACCGGATCCGGGTCGGCGAGAGGCTGGGCCTCGAGCTGAACGATCGGCTCTACCTGCAACTGCGGCCTTGGTACCCCTGGGCGAACCGTCTCGAACATTCGGCGTCGCAGGATAGGACGGCTGGATGAGACGAAGATGAGAGGTCGCCGTCCGGCCGGGCTCGGTCTTTAAAAGGGTGGTCCACCGACTAGACTCGCTCCGTGGAACGTGAGCCCCTGGGAGTCCTCGGCGCCGGCTGGGTCGGCCTCGTCACCGCCGCCTGCTTCGCCGAGCTGGGCCACCGGGTGGTGGTTCGCGACATCGTCCCCGAGCGCATCGAGGCGCTCGCTGCCGGGGAGGTGCCGATCCACGAAGAGGGCCTCGCAGACCTGCTCGATCGGAACCGAGACCGGCTCCGGTTCACGCTCGAGATCGGCGACGTCGTCGAGGCCGCCGGCATCGTGTTCGTCTGCGTCGGCACGCCTCCGCTCTACTCGAGCGACCCGGACCTCTCCGCGGTCTGGCAGGTCGTGGACGAGCTCGCCGGGCTCGAGGATCGGCTCGTCCTCGTCATGAAGAGCACCGTCCCGGTGAGGACCGGCGAGCACGTTCGAGCCAGGCTCGACGCCCGGGGGCTCGCGCACGTGGGCTACGTCTCCAATCCGGAGTTTCTCGCGGAGGGGACGGCGGTCGCGAACTTCACCCACCCGGACCGTGTCGTGGTCGGGGCATTCGCCGAGGCGGACGCAGATCGCGTCGCCCGACTCTTCGAGCCGCTCGGCGCGCCGATCGTTCGCACCGACATCGCGTCGGCGGAGATGATCAAGCTCGCCTCGAACGCGGCGCTCGTGACCCGGATCAGCTTCATCAACGAGATCGCGAACGTCTGCGAGCTCGTGGGCGCCGACGTCGAGGAGGTGGCACGCGGCGTCGGGCTGGATCACCGCCTCGGGCCGCACTTCATGCGTGCCGGCATCGGCTACGGCGGCTCGTGCTTCCCCAAGGACGCCTCGGCGCTCAAGCAGATCGCCGCCAATTCCGGCTACCACTTCCAGCTGCTCACCGCCGTGATCGAGGTCAACGAGCTCCAGAAACGGCGGGTGGTCCAGAAGCTCCAGGCCCACCTCGGTCAGCTGCAAGGACGGACGGTCGCACTCCTCGGCCTCGCGTTCAAGCCGCACACGAACGACATGCGAGGGGCGCCGAGCCTCGTCCTCGCGGCGCGCCTCATGACGGAGGGTGCAATCGTCCGCGCCTGGGACCCGATCGCGCTGGAGGAGGCCCGGACGCTTCTCGCAGGCGTGGAGTTCTGCGACACCGTCCTCGAAGCGGTCCAGGATGCCGACGCGGCAATCGTCGTCACGGAGTGGCCTGAGCTCCGCAACCTCGCCTCGTCCGAGGTGCGGCAGGCGATGCGAACGCCCCTGATCGTCGACGGGCGGAACCTGCTCGACCCGGCGACCGTCCGCGCGTCCGGTTTCTCCTACGAGTCGGTAGGCCGTCCCTCGAGTCTCCTGTCACAGTCCGTCCATGGTCTGACCACGGCGTCCTGACCGCATGCCGACGGCCGTCCCCCTCCTGCCGGACAGGGTCTCGACGTGTCTGTTCGACCTCGACGGCGTCCTCACCCAGACGGCGAAGGTCCACGCGGCTGCCTGGAAGGAGATGTTCGATGCCTTCCTGCTCGAACGGTCGCACGAGACGGGCGAGGAGACTCGTCCCTTCGAGTTGCCGCGGGACTACGTCGACTACGTCGACGGGAAGCTTCGCTCGGACGGCGTCAGATCGTTTCTCGCGTCGCGCGGCATCGAGCTCCCGGAGGGGTCGGCCGACGACCCGCCGACCGCGCAGACCGTCAACGGGCTGGCGAACCGGAAGAACACGCTCCTGCTCGAGCTCCTCCGGCGGCAGGGCGTCGACGTCTACGAGGGGTCGGTCCGCTTCGTCGAGGCGGTCCGCGACGCGGGGCTGCGGCGCGCCGTCGTCTCGGCGAGCAAGAACTGCCGGGAGGTGCTCGCCGCCGCGGGCATCGAGGACCTCTTCGAGGTCCGCGTCGACGGGATCGTCGCCGAGCAGCGGCGGCTGCGCGGGAAACCGGCGCCCGACATGTTTCTCGCCGCGGCCGAGGCGCTGGGCGTCGAGCCCGCGCGCTGCGCCGTGTTCGAGGATGCCGTCGCGGGCGTCGAGGCGGGTCGCGCCGGCTCGTTCGAGTGGGTGGTCGGCGTCGACCGCACGGGGAACGCCGCCGCGCTCGCGAGCCACGGTGCCGACCAGGTGGTCGGGGACCTTGCCGAGCTGCTGGGGGCGCGGTGATCGAGCCGGGAGCGTTCTCGGTGGAGCCGTGGGCGGTCGCCGAGCCGGAGCTGCGCCTCGACCTCCTGCCGCAGACGGAGTCGATCTTCGCCCTCTCGAACGGGCACATCGGGCTGCGCGGCAACCTCGACGAGGGCGAGCCTCACGCCGTCCCCGGCACCTACCTGAACGGCTTCTTCGAGAGCCTGCCGCTGCCCTACGCGGAGGGCGGCTACGGCTATCCGGAGGAGGGCCAGTCGCTGATCGACGTGACCAACGGCAAGCTCGTCCGCCTGCTCGTCGACGACGCGGCCTTCGACGTCCGGTACGGGGAGCTGCAGCGCCACGAGCGCGTGCTCGACCTCCGTGACGGCGTCTTGCGGCGCGAGGCCCACTGGAGGACGCCGACAGGCAAGACGGTCAGGATCCACTCGACCCGCCTCGTCTCGTTCGTCCACCGCGCCGTCGCGGCGATCTCCTACGAGGTCGAGGCGCTCGGCGCACCCGTCCGGATCGTCGTCCAGTCGAGCCTCGTCTCGAACGAGCCCGTGCCCGAGCGCAGGGACGATCCCCGCGCGGCGGCTGCCCTGAAGGCTCCCCTCGTCGGCGAGTACCACGCCCACCACGAGCTCCAGGTCGCGCTCGGGCATCTGACCCGCGGCAGCGGGTTGCGTATCGCAGCCGCCCTCGACCACATGGTGGACGGCCCGGAGGGAACGGTGACCGCGGCGGAGAGCGAGCCCGATCTGGCGCGGGTCACGGTCAGCACCGAGCTGAAGCCCGGTCAGACGCTCAAGGTGGTGAAGCTGCTCGGGTACGGCTGGTCGAGTCGGCGCTCGACGCCCGCTCTGCGCGACCAGGTCGACGCCGCGCTCGCATCGGCCAAGCGGGCCGGCTGGGACGGCCTGTGCGCGGGGCAACGCGAGTACCTGGACGACGTGTGGAGTCGCGCCGACGTGGAGGTCGAGGGCGACCCGGAGCTGCAGCAGGCCCTGCGCTTCGGGCTCTTCCAGGTGGTGCAGGCCGCGGCGCGCGCGGAGAGGACCGCGATCCCGGCCAAGGGCCTCACCGGCCGCGGCTACGACGGCCACACGTTCTGGGACATGGAGACCTACACGCTCCCGGCTTTGACCTACACCGCGCCCGAGGCCGCGCGCGACGCGCTGCTCTGGCGGCACGCGACCCTCCCCAAGGCGCGGGATCGTGCCCGCGTGCTGCGGCTCGCGGGCGCCGCGTTCCCCTGGCGGACGATCCGCGGCGAGGAGTGCTCGGGCTACTGGCCGGCCGGCACGGCGGCGTTCCACGTGAACGCCGACGTCGCCGACGCGGTGCGCCGCTACGTGAGCGCGACCGGCGACGCCGAGTTCGAGGGCGGGCCGGGCTTCGACCTGCTCGTGGAGACGGCACGCCTCTGGCGCTCGCTCGGTCACCACGACCCGGAGGGTCGCTTTCGCATCGACGGTGTGACGGGGCCCGACGAGTACACGGCTCTCGTCGACAACAACGTGTTCACGAACCTGATGGCGGAGCGGAACCTGCGAGCCGCCGCCGACGTGGCGGACCGATATCCGGAGCGCGCAGCAGAGCTCGACATCGACGACCGCGAGGTCGCCTCGTGGCGCGCCGCCGCGGACGAGATGGTCGTCCCCTACGACCCGGAGCTCGGCGTGACGTCGCAGTCGGAGGGGTTCACGCGGTACCGCCGCTGGGACTTCGCGGCGACGAGCCGCGACGAGTATCCGCTCCTGCTGCACTACCCCTACTACCTCCTGTACTCGAGCCAGGTCGTCAAGCAGGCGGACCTCGTCTTCGCCCTGTACAGCTGCGGCGATCGCTTCGACGTAGAGCAGAAGCGGCGCGACTTCGACCACTACGAGCCGATCACGGTGCGCGACTCGTCCCTCTCGGCGAGCATTCAGGCCATCGTCGCCGCCGAGGTCGGGCACCGGCAGCTCGCCTACGACTACTTCCGGGAGACGGCGTTGGTCGACCTCCGAGACCTCTCCGGCACGACCGACGACGGCTTGCACATCGCCTCGCTCGCGGGCGCGTGGCTGGTCGCGGTCGCCGGGTTCGGCGGCCTGCGCGACTACGGCGACACCCTCGCCTTCGCGCCTTGCGTGACCGACCCGATCACGAGGCTGAGCTTCCGGCTCCTCTACCGCGGCCGGCGCCTCCGGATCGAGGTCGATCCGGACGGCGCGCGCTACGAGCTGCTCGCCGGCGAGCCGCTCGAGCTGCTCCACTACGGCGAGCCCATCACCCTCGAGCCGGGCTCGACGCAGGCGCGCACGTGCCCGGCGCCGCCCGAGCCCACTCCGGTCGAGCCGCCGCCCGAGCGGCCGGCCGGCCGCCTCGGAGTGGGCTCCGACTAGGCGATCTACACCGCCTCGGTCAGGAGGCCGGCGCCGGTCGCGAGCGCGCCCGACCCCTGGTACTGCTGCTCCTCGGACGGCGGGAGGAGCGCGGATACCGTCAGCTCCCCGGCCACCTCCGCGGCGTCACGCCGCCATGGCTCCTGGGCGACCGGCTGTGCCAGCACGCGACCGTCCACGCCCCGACGATACTCGGGGCCGACCTCGGATCGCCGCGGCCTTGGAGTCTCGCCTCAGCCGCCACGCTCCCGCAGCAGCTTGCTCGCGGCGTGGCGGCGGCGGTGCGCGGCCCAGTCGGCCGGCGTGCCGTCGTAGAGCGCGTCTCGCACGGTCGGGTCTGCGCCTGCGTCGAGCAGCGCCTCGATCGCCTCGACGTGCCCGTCTTCGGCGGCGTGGTGCAGCGCCGTCGTCCCGTCGCCGTGCTCGGGCCCGCCGAAGGTGGTGCGCGCGTCGGGGTCGGCACCGAGGGCGAGCAGACGCCGCACCGCGTCGGTGCGTCCGCAGCCGGCCGCCCAGGCGAGGGCGGTGCCGCGGTTCACGTCGGCATCGACGCGCGCCCCGCGGGCGACGAGGACGTCGAGAGCCTCGACCCGGTCGTTCCGGGCCGCCCAGGAGAGCGCCTCGTCGAGGACCTCCTGCGGGTCGTCGGAGGCCCGCCAGGCGGCGAAGCCGCTGTGCGGGCGGTAGAAGCCCCGGCCGGCGCCCGCCTCCGCCGCCAGCCTTCCGTCGTCCCGGACGAGTTGGTCGATCAGCTCCGGCCGCCCCAGACCGGCGGCGACGCGCAGGTTCCCGGGGACGACGCCGCGCTCGGCGAGGAGCTCGGCCGCCTCCCGGTGGCCCCAGAAGAGCGCGACGACCAGCGGCGTGCCCCCAGCGCCGCGCGCCGAGACGTCCACCGGCGCGCCCGCCTCCAGGAGCATCCGTGCCAACTCGAGCCGGTTGCCGTAGGCGGCCTGATGAAGCGGGGTCCAGCCGTGCGCGTTGCCGCGTGCGGGATCGGCGCCGCGCTCGAGCAGGAGCGACACCAGCCGCTCGTCGCCGGCCGCCATCCCCAAGAGGTCGTTGCCGTTCGTCCCGCGCGCGGCGACGAGATCCGGGAAGCGGTCCAGCTCCCCCCGGAGCGCCTCCAGGTCTCGCGCCTCGACGGCCCGGAACGCGCGGGCGAAGGGCTCGCCGCTCTCCCGCAGCGAGGCTACGTGCCGGCGCAGCCCCGCCCACGTCGAGAACCCGTGCTGGCGCGCGACGACCAGGCGGGCGCCCGGCTCCGTCACCGGCGCATCCCAGCGCCGGAACGCCGCCACGGCCCCCTCGGTGCCGTCCTCGGCGGACGCGCGCAGGCCGAAGGCGCGGCCCTTGTAGTAGTCGAAGTCCTCGTGGTAGGCGTGCTGCAGCTCAGGCCCGTGGGCGGCCAGGCGCTCCACGTAGGCGCGGAGGCGCGGCCAGCGCGGGAACCCGTGCTCGCGCGCCACCACGAGCTGGGCACCCGCGAGCTTCAAGGGCTCGTCCGGACGGGGATGGTGAGCGGCGACGCGGGCGGCGGCGGTCGAGTCGCCGCCCCGGTGGGCGCGCAGCAAGTCCTTGGCCTGCTTGCGGAGCTGCTCCAGGCTGGGAGCGGCGGGCAGAGATGCGGTCACGGCAGGCTCCTTTCCCTCATGCCCGTCGTCCGCAGCTCACGGGCGGAAAGAAGCTGTGTGTGCATCGTCGCGCTCGTCTGAGGTGGGCTCGGCCCTTTCCGCGGACGGGACGCGGCCCCAGCCGCGCTCCCGGGAGTCTAGCCCCGGAATTGGGTCGTGCATCCCGGGTTGCGTTCCGAGAGCCGATGGTGTATTTAATGCAAGCGTTAATTAACCGAACCGTTACGTGCCGACCGACCAGCTCAGCCTCACCTTCGCCGCGCTCGCCGATCCGACGCGCCGCTCGATCCTGACCCGCCTCGCCGAGGGCGAGGCGACGGTGAACGAGCTGGCGGAGCCGTTCCCGGTGAGCCTGCCGGCGATCTCGCGCCACCTCAAGGTGCTCGAGCGCGCGGGACTGATCGTCCGCAGCCGAGAAGCGCAGTGGCGGCCGAGCCGGCTGCAGGCCGACCCGCTCGACGAGGCGGCGGAGTGGATGCATTCGCGCAAGCGGACGTGGGAGGCCCGGATGGACCGACTCGACGCGCACCTGCGCCGGAAAGGAGAACTAGATGAGTGACTCGATCCCCGTGACGGCATCCGAGCAGGCAATCCTGCTCACGCGCATCTTCGAAGCGCCGCGCGAGCGGGTGTTCAGGGCCTGGACCGACCCCGACGAGGTGGCTGCATGGTTCGGCCCCGAGCAGTTCGACACGCCGCGCGAGCGGATCCGCATCGACCCGCGCGTCGGCGGGCGCTACGAGCTCACGATGGTCCAGCGCGAGGGCGGTGCCGAGTTCGCGGTCGGCTACGAGATCCTCGAGCTCGTGGAGCCGGAGCTGATCGTCCTGCGCTCGGACCCGATGCCGGAGGTGGGCATGCACGAGCCCACGGTCGTGCGCGTGGAGTTCCACGACCACGGCGCCAAGACGCGCATGACGCTCAGCGACGGGCCCTACCCCGAGGGCCGCGGCCACGCCGAGACCGGGTGGAGCGCTGCCTTCGACAAGCTCGCGACGCTGGTCGCCAGCTAGGGACCGCTGCCTCGAGGGCCCCGCTCGCGCGGGGCCCTCGAGGGTGGTTGGGATGTCGCTCTACCCCGACGGGGGCAGGTAGCGGATCGACGTGACGGCGGGCTCGACCTCCAGCACGGGCTCGTTGAACGAGAACCGAAGTGCGACCGTTCCGGTCTGGTTCTCGATGCCGATCGTCGCCGAGTTGCCCCGTTCGCGTCCGTCGTCGGCGATGTTCCGGTGCTGCGTGAGGATCTCGCCGTTCTCGTGCAGGACGATGTTGAAGTCGACGCGCCTCGTCGTGTCGTTGAAGTAGTGGAGGTTGCGGAACTCGATCACGAACCGCCGGTCGGGCGCGGTGCCCCTGACGTCGGCCCGGATCGACGCTTGCTCGTCGACGAACGTGTCGTCCCAATACGAGGCGATCTGGCCGTTCGGTCGCGCCGTGGTCGGGATGCCCGCGTTGCCCGGCGGGCACGAGGTCGTCTCCGGACCGACGAACTCGACGAGCCCGTTCGTGCAGACGCGCGCCCGCGTGTATGTCTGGCCGTAGAACGTGAACGGGAACGGGAGGTCGATCGTGCCCGCCACGTCGTCGCCGGTGATCGGAAGGACCGTGTCGGCCTCCTCGAACGAGGCGGCCTCGAGCCGGCACGTGTACCCGAACGCGTCGCCGCGCGCCGGAAGCGTGAAGTCGAGCGTCGTCGGGCCGGACACGACCAGCTCCCTCGTGACCGGGCCGTTGCATCCCGACACCGCCGTCGCGTCGTACGTGCCCTCGGGCACCCGCTCGAACGAGTAGAAACCCTCCTCGTCGGTGAGGGTCGGCGTGATCGGCGTTCCTTCGATCGTCACCATCGCGTTCGCGAGCGGCTCGTCGTCACCGCCGCGGACGTGACCCGACACGGTCTGGGACGGCGGGAGCGGCGGCGGCCGGTACCGGATCGAGGTGACCGCCGGCTCCGGCGGGAGCAGGGGTTGGTTGAACGTGAAGCGGAGCGCGTCGGTGCCGGTGTGGTTCTCGATCCCGATCGTCGCCGAGCTGCCCCGCTCCTGTGCGAGGTCGGCGATGTTGCGGTACTGGGTGAGGATGTCTCCGTTCTCGTGCAGGACGATGTTGAAGTCGATGCGTGCGCTCGTGTTCGGAGGGAAGAGGACGTTCCGGAACTCGATCACGAAGCGCCGGTCGGGCGCGGTGCCCCGCTCGTCGGCCCGGATCGAGGCCTGGGCGTCCACGGCCAGGTTGTCCCAGAACGGGAAGATCGCGCCGTTGGGGCGGCCCGTGGTCGGGATCGCCGCGTTGGCCGACGAGCAATTGGTCGTCGCCGGGCCCACGAACTCGACGAACCCGTTCGTGCAGACGTGCGCCCGCGTGTAGGCGAACCCGTAGAACGTGAACGCGAACGGCAGATCGATCGTCTCGGCGACGGCGTCCCCGGTGATCGGCAGGACGGTGTCGGCCTCCTCGAAGGCGGCGTCCTCGAGCCCGCACGTATGCCCGAACGCGTCCGTGAGCGGCGGGAGCGTGAAGTCGAGCGTCGTCGGGCCGGAGACGGCCGCCTCGCTCGTCACGGGGCTCTTGCATCCGGACACAGCCATCACGTCGTATGTGCCCTCGGGCACCCGCTGGAACGAGTAGAACCCGTCCTCGTCGGTGAGGGCCGGCGTGATCGGCGTGTCTTCGATGGTCACCGTCGCATTGGCGATCGGCTGGTTGTCTGTGTCACGGACGTGCCCCGACACCGTGTGCGCCGGCGGCAGCGGCGGCGGCCGGTAGCGGATCGAGGTGACCGCCGGCTCGGCGGCGAGCACCGCTTCGTTGAACGAGAACCGGAGCGCGTCCTGCCCGGCGTGGCTCTCGATCCCGATCGTCGCCTGGTCGCCGGTCTCGCGGGCGTCGTCGGCGATGCTGCGGTACTGCGTGACGATCTCGCCGTTCTCGTGCAGGACGACGTTGAAGTCGAGACGGCGGCTCGTGTCCTCGAAGAAGTGGACGTTTCTGAACTCGATCACGAAGCGCCGATTCGGTGAGATGCCCTTCGTCTCCGTCCGGATCGACGCCTGCTCGTCGACGAACGTGTCGTCCCAGAACGAGTAGATCGCTCCGTTGGGCCTGCCCGCGGTCGGGATCGCGGCGTTGGAGGCCGAGCAGTTCGTCGTCGCCGGGCCCTCGAACTCCACGAACCCGTTCGTGCAGACGTGTGCCCGCGTGTAGGTGAACCCGTAGAACGTGAACGGGAAGGGGAGATTCACCGTGCCGGCGACGTCGTCCCCGGTGATCGGGACGACCGTGCCGGCCTCCTCGAACGCGGCGGCCTCGAGCCCGCACGTGTATCCGAACTCGTCGCTGCGGTTCGGAAGCGTGAAGTCGACCGTCCTCGGCCGGGTCAGCTCGACCGTCTGCGTCTGCGGTCCGTAGCACCCGCCCGCCGAGGCCGTTGCGTCGTAGGTGCCCCTCGGCAGCCCCGCGAACGAGTACACGCCGTTGGCGTCGCTGGTCGTCGTCGCGAAGATCGGTCCGCGCACCGTGACGGTGGCATTCGCGACGGGCCCGCCGCCGGAGTCGCGCACCCGGCCCGAGACCGCGAAGGCGGGGTTCGCCTGGAAGCGGAAGTAGGCGCGGTGCTGGACTCCGTCGTCACGCGTGAGGACGAACTCGCGGCAGGTGCCTTCCCAGTCCTGGAGCGTCTTCCACGGGAACGTGTAGCGGCCCGTGGTCGGATCGTAGGAAGGCCGGGAGTTGCCCGGTGTCTCCGCCGGGACCGGAAGCGGTCGCGGGGTGATGAACTCGGCCCCGGGCTCCTCCGTGCGGAGGGTGTCGCAGTCGACCTGGCGTGAGTACGGGGAGTTGCTGGCCAGGATGTCGAGGCCGCGGTCGCCTCCGGCGTCGAACTCCATCTCCACGGCGTCGCCGCGATTGACCGTGTTGATCGTGGGCGGATCGGATACTCCGCCGAAGAAGCCCTCACGGCAGTCCGGGTGGGTGTCGAACGCCTCGCTCCCGTCGTCGCGGTTGGTGGTTCCCTGCACCGCGCTGAAGCCGAGCCCGCGCCGGGCGAACGTGGCCCAGACCGTGCAGGTGTCCTCGCCCTCGCTGAGGAGGTCGGCGGCGGCGACGACCGCCCCGCGGGCGACGACGAGGCCGGGGCCGCAACCCTGCATCTTCAGGCCGTCGACGACGTACTGCAGGGCCCGGTTGTTCCCGCCCGTGTTCCACGGCTCGTAGACGTTCGGGTTGAACCCGTGCTTGTCGATCAGGTCCCAGTCGAGGTCCCAGAGCACGGAGGCCCAGCCGTGGCCGAGGCCGTGCGGGAGCGCGAGCGACGTCGGATTGCCCTGCGCGTTGGGGAGCCAGCCGCCCGTCTTGATGCTGTCGTACGTGAACGGCTGGATCGCCATGTCGCGGGAGTAGGGCCGCGGGCGGATACCGGCGCCGTGGCGGTTGTCCTGGAAGAGCGCGTACGGGCCCATCCCGCGCGGCTCGTCCGGATCGTCCAGCGCCGGTTCGAGCAGGAGCGTGATGGCGAGGTAGTCGCTCCAGCCCTCGCCCGCCTGCTCGTTGCCGGTCAGGCAGTTGACGGTCGGGCCGCCGGTCAGGCGGTTCGAGACCCCGTGGCCGTACTCGTGGACGATGATCCCGTTCTCGAAGTCCCCGTCGCGGATCCCCGGGTGATTCGGGTGCTTGCGCACGGTTCCGGTCGTCGGGCCGGCGGCGACGGCGGCCTTGATCGCGCTCCCGTCCGCCTGCGAGATCGCGACGGCCGGGATCCCGACCGGCGGGGTCGTCATCGAGGCGGTGAGAACAGGCGGGCTGGCGCTCGTGTTGTGGGCGACGACGACGACGCTCGCGCCCAGGGACTGCGCGGTCTGAACGCGCAGCAGGAACGTGCAGGCGGTGGTGCCGCCGTCCACGAGCGCGATCCAGGGAGTCGTCGGCAGCGGGGTCGGGTAAAGCGCTGCGTTGCAGCCCGTCCCGGCGTAGACGAAGGTGCCCGCCACTCCCGCCGGGGTGGGCGAAGGTCCGAAGCGGGACCAGGTCGCGTTGAAGGAGCCGACTCCGTCGGCCACCACCTGGTTCTGAGCGCCGAACTGATTGCCGGGCCACAGGAACATCTGCATCCGCGGCGTGCCGCCGGAGGTCGGCGTCTCGATCGGCGTCGAGAAGTTGGCGTTGTTCGTGCCGCCCCCGTCGGCGGCCTCGGCACGCACGTAATCGCCCGAGGTACCGCCGCGGCCGTGGTTGTTCGCCTGGAAGTTGCCCGACGCCTCGTCGAACCCGTACCTCCACATGACGTCGTGGAAGACGTTGTTCATGTAGAAGAGGTTCGTGACGACGGCATCGCGGTAGTTCTGCGCGTGCTCGTTCAGATCGACCGGGAAGTCGAACGTCAGGCCCGGCCCGCCGTCGGTGCCGCCGAAGTCGGCGGAGTCGTTGTCGTCCTGGTCGAGATAGGCATGGACGTTCGTCCCCCGGGTGATCGTGAACTCGGCGCCCTGAGCCCCATCGGTGTCGTGCCAGCCGAAGGGCGAGGCCGGCGCGTCGGCCGGGTTCGTCACGAGCCCGCGCGGCCCGTCGTTGGGGCTCTCCTTCGGAACGTCGAAGACCCGGTAGCTCGAGCCGTCCTCGACCGGGTCCGGCGACGTCGGTCCCAACGCGGCGGTTGCCGCAGCGTTGCCCGACCGCATCAGGTTGCCGAGATCCCCGAGGCTGTCGTGGCTCGTCCAGTCCTCGACCTCGAGCAGCTCGCCGCTCGCGGCGTCGACAGTCGCGTTCCAGAGGTGCTCGGCAGACGAGTCGTCGATCGTAAGCTGCCAGGCGAGGCGCAGGCCCCCCTTGCTCGGCTGCCAGCCGAGGCGCGCCGGGATCCGCTCGTCGGAGATGCCTCCACTGGAGAGGACGGTCTTCTGGGCTGGCCCGCCGCTCTTGCTCAGGACGCGCAGGCCGGTCGGCTCGTCGAGCTCGAGCTCGTCGGCGGCCGCCTCGACGGCCTCGACCGCGCCCACGTTCGCC
>JBOHAK010000208.1:0-2075 GCA_050697795.1 Gaiellaceae bacterium | reverse complement strand
CCTCCGTGTCGCACGCGGCGGGCTACCGCTGAGCCATGCGGAACTGGTTGCCGGACGGGTCGCGGAAACCGGCGTCGATGCCGTAGGGCTGCTCGGTCGGCTCCTGCGAGAACTCGACGCCCCGGCTCTTGAGCTCCTCGTAGCTGCCTCGGATATCGTCGGTGGAGAAGAAGAGCCCGCCGGAAGCGCCCTTGGCGAGAAGCGTCCGGATCTGCTCGCGCGTCTCGTCGTCGAACACGGGCGGGCCGGGGACCGCCATGAGCGTGATGGCGACGTCCGGCTGCCCGGGCACGCCGACGCTGAGCCACCGAAAGTTGCCCATCTCGGGCACCGTGACGTCCTCGCGGAGCTCCATCCCGAGCTTCTCGGTGTAGAAGGCGAGGGCCTCGTCCTGGTCGTGCACCCAGACCTGGGTGTGCGTGAGCTGCTTGAGCATGATCGTCCTCCGATGTCGTCGAGCTTGGTCAGGGAGGACGTTAGCCGTGCCGCTCTCGCCCGTCTTCTGCAAACGTGCTGGACTGCGGACGCGCATACGCCTGCAACACGCAGGTCGGAATGCGCGCCCGCGCGACCGCGGGCGTGTGGGAGGCTCGGTAGGCCGTCGGAGAGAGGCCGAAGATCCGGCCGAACCTGGTGGTGAACGAGCCGACGCTGCGCAGCCCGACCATGAGGCAGATGTCCGCAACCGTGCGGTCCGTGTTGCGGAGCAGGGCCGCGGCGCGTTCCATCCGGCGGGTCAGGAGGTACTGGTGCGGCGCCTCGCCGAACGCCCGGCGGAACTCGCGGCTGAAGTGTGCCTGCGACAGGTGAGCCGCCCGGGCGAGCGCCGGCACGTCGAGCTGCTCGCGGTAGCGGGCGTCGACGAGGTCCTTCGCGCGGAGCAGGTGCCGCACCGGATGGACGGGCTTCATCGGAGCCAGTATCGCGAGCCGGAGGGGCAACGGGCGCGAGGTCGTCTCGCTGGTCAGGCGTCACGGGTGCACGTCCGCCAGGCGCCGACGGCGAGGGGCACGACCGTCCAAGCGGCGATCACAGCGACTGCCGCAGCAAGCGACATCGACACCGTGGCGCCACCCTCGAACAACCTTGCCGGCTCGAGGCGCTCGGTTGCGGCACCGACGAGCCCTTCGCGGAGCGAGCCGAGTGCCCCGACCTGGAGCGCCAAAGGCATGGCGATGAGCTGCCAGCCGAGCAGGATCCCGATCGTGGTTCCGCGCGAGCCGAGGGCCGAGGAGACCCCGAGCGCGAGCACCAGAGCCAGGCCGGTTACCAGCCCGAGCCAGGCCGCCGACGAGACGAGCATGGTTGCGTCCGGCGCCTCGGACGACCCCGCGAACACGGTCGAGGCTGTTGCCGTGACGGCGAAGGCGGCCCCCACGACCAGGAATACCAATCCGAGTCCCGCGGGCACTCGGGCCGCGAAGAGGGCGAGCCGCGAGCGACCCGTCACAACCAGCTCCCGAAAGACGCCTGAGCCGAGATCGCCCGCGCCGAGCGTCGAGCCGACGAGGATCGCCGCGACGACGCTGAGCTGCGAGAGCAGGTCCATCGAGCCCGAGAGGTTTTCGAGCCCACCGGCAGGACCGTGCTTGGCGGCGTCCGCCGCGTGCAGGATCAGGAGGGCGGCGTAGGCGATGATCATCGGGACGACCGTGAGGGCGAGGGCCGAAAGAGCGAGCCCTCGGCGTTTGCGCAGCTTCAGGAATTCGGCGCCGACGAGCCTCGGTCGCCGCGGGGCATGAGTAAGTCTCTGCGGAAGCTCTGTGGTGGCAGTGGTGGTGCTCATGCTGCTTCCTCCAATCGGGACGTGATCTCCAGGAACCGCTGCTCGAGCGACGCGCGGGCCGGCTCGAAGCGGCGGATGGCGAGACCGGCGAGGACGAGGCGACGACCGATGTCGTCCGCGGCGGCCTCGGCTTGCACATCGGGCCGAAAACGCACGCGGATTCCGTCGGCCGCGGGTGCTGCGGACGCGACGGCACGGTGCTCGGCGAGGATCGCGCTCGACCGTTCGTCGTCGCTCGTGGCTATGAGAATCGTTTGCTCGCCGCCTGCAGCCAGCTCGGCGATCGAGC
>JBOHAK010000207.1:0-12542 GCA_050697795.1 Gaiellaceae bacterium | reverse complement strand
CGTGGAGGCCGGCGGCGCGCACGAGGGCGCGCTGGAGCTCCCACATGACGACGGGCCGCTCGGGGTCGACGACGACCTGCACCTCACCGGTGTAGGCGGCGAGCGCCTGGCCGAGCTGGCGGCGGGTGAGCGGCCGGTCGGGTCGGAAAGCCGCGACGGACGGGCCCATGAGGCCGTGCGCGACGACGACGCGGATCTGGGGCTGCGCCCACGAGGCCGCGCTCGCGGGCGCGGCGAGCCCGAGCGCGAGCAGGCAGGCGAAAGCGGTGACCAGGCCCCGACGCATCCCCCGCTCTATCGGAGACGGCCTGCAAAGCCTTTAATGGCGGCGGCATGCACCTCGAGATCGAGCCGGAGCCGACCCCCGAGGAGCGCGAGGCGCTCGAGCGCGCGCTCGCCTCCCTGTCCCAGGAGGCCGCAGACCCGCGCGGGGCCTGGTGGCGCGAGGGAGTGCGCGAGAACGTCAGCCCGGAAGCAGAGCCCGCCTGACGGCGGCGCGCCAGGCGGCGCGGAGCTGCTCGGCCTCGGCGCGGGCGAGCTCGGGCTCGTAGCGGCCGGCGATGCGGCGGGCCGCGCCGATCTCGTCCTGGCTCGACCAGACGCCGACGGCCAGGCCGGCGAGCGCGGCGGCGCCGAGCGCGGTCGCCTCGCGCTCGGCGGGGACCTCGACCGGGATGCCTGCGAGATCGGCTTGCAGCTGGAGGAGGAAGCCGTTCTCGGCCCCGCCGCCGTCGGCCCGCAGGAGCCCGAGCTCGACGTCCGCCGCCTCGATGACGTCGCAAACCTGGAAGGCGATCGCCTCGAGCGCGGCGCGGACGAGGTGCTCGCGGCGAGTCCCGCGGTGGATCCCGCTCACGAGCCCGCGGGCCTCCGGGGCCCAGTGCGGCGAGCCCAGTCCGGCGAGCGCCGGCACGAAGTGGACGCCATCGGTGCTCTCGACCGAGCGCGCGAGCGCCTCGCTCTCGGCCGCGTCACCGAGCAGTCCGAGCGCGTCGCGGAGCCACTGGAGCGCGGCGCCGGTGGCGAAAATCGAGCCCTCCAGCGCGTAGGCGGCGGGCTCGTCGCCGAGCCGCCACGCGACGGTCTGCACGAGCCCCTCCCGAACCGGCCCCGGCTCGGAGCCCGCGTTCACGAGCACGAAGCTGCCCGTCCCGTACGTCACCTTCGCCTGGCCGGGGTGGAAGCAGGCCTGCCCGAAGAGCGCCGCCTGCTGGTCGCCCGCGATCCCCGCGACCGGCACGCGCGCGCCCAGGAGCTCGGCCTCGGCGACGACACCGCTCGAGGGCACGACCTCCGGCAGGACGGCGGCGGGCACGCCGAAGAGCTCCAGGAGCTCGTCGTCCCACCGGAGCCGCCGGAGATCGAAGAGCAGCGTGCGCGAGGCATTCGAGACGTCGGTGGCGTGGACGCGCCCGCCGGTCAGCTTCCAGAGGAGCCACGAGTCGACCGTCCCGAAGGCGAGCCCCCTCGTCTCGCGGCCGGAGAGGAGCCACTCGAGCTTCGTGGCGGAGAAGTACGGGTCGGGGACGAGCCCGGTGCGGTCGCGGAGGAGGTCGGCCGGCAGCTCGCGGCAGCGCTCGGCGGTGCGCCGGTCCTGCCAGACGATCGCGCGGTGCACGGGCCGGCCGGTCGACCGCTCCCACACCACGGTCGTCTCGCGCTGGTTCGCGATGCCGACCGCGGCGAGGTCGCGCGCCTCCGCGCCGGCCGCCCGGAGCGCGTCCGCGGCCGCCCCGAGAACCGACTCCCACAGCTCGTCCGGGTCGTGCTCGACCCACCCGGCGCGCGGAAAGTGCTGCGGCACGTCGCGGTACCCGCGTCCCCGGATGCCCAGGCCGTCGTCCACGACGAGGCACGTCGTCCCGGTCGTCCCCTGGTCGATCGCGAGGACGAGTCCGCTAGTGCCCATTCAGATGATGTTGCCCCGCTCCTGGGTCGCGAGCACCAAGCTGGAGTCCGCACTCGACCGCGGCCAAGGCGGTCAGCCTTGGCAAGGGCGAGGGTGGGCTCCGGCGCCGCGTGATCGCGGGCCAGGGGCAGGCGGGCATTGTCTGGAGGGGCACTAAAGCCAGAGCTCGTACGACTGGAGTACGAGCCAGGGGGCGAACCCCTGCTTGCGCAGGAGCCGGAGCGCCGGGACGTTGTCCGCCTCGACGGAGAGGCCGAGCATCTCGCCCGGATGCTCGCCCCAGTAGGCCTCGAGGACGCGCGAGAGGAGGAACTGGCCGACCCCGCGCGAGCGTTCCTCCGCGACGACCCCGATCTGGTAGGCCCAGCGATCGCTCCGATCGATGTTGAGGAAGGCGAGCGGCGCGCCCTCGCGCTCGGCGAGGTAGACGGAGCCCTTCTCGAGTCCCTCCCGCCACGCGACGTCCGGGAAGACGCCCTCCGGAAACGTCTCGTGGTAGAGGCGCAGCGCCGCGTCGAGATCGTCGGAGGCCGCACGCCTGACCTCCAGCCCCTCGGGCCCCTCGGTCGCGGGCTTGTGCTCCTCGGGCGCGAGGCGAAAGACGGCCTTCGCCGCCCCGCGCTGGTGGAAACCCGCGTGCTCGAGCAGCAGGCGGCCCGAGAGGTTCCGCGGGCCGACCGAGCCGACGACCGACCGCCGCCCGTGCTCTACGGCGAGTGCGAGGGAGGCGTCGAGGAGCTCGCCGCCGAGCTTCTGGCCCCGGTAGCCGGGCGCGATCAGAGGGCCGAAGAGGTCGGCGTGCGGAAAGCCCTTCGCGACCTCGACCCCGCCGAAGCCGACGACGACGCCGTCCGCGGCGTCGACGAGGAGCGTCTTCTCGGGCGGCTCGTCCCAGTCGGCGAGCTCGCTCTCGAGCTCGTCCTTCGTCGCCCAGAGCGGGTTGCCGACGTGCTCCTCCGGACGCGTCAGCGCGCGGCGCGACAGCTCCAGCACGGGTGGGATGTCGTCCCGGCTGAAGTTACGCAGGCTGTTGGCCACGGAGGACACGGGGCGCGCTCCGGGCGTAGTCGAGCCCCGAGAGCCAGGTGAGTACGAGCGCGACGAGCATGGCCCACCAGGCCACGTCGTCCGAGAGGCCGCCGCCGGCGGCGAGCCCGCCGAGGAACGCCGCCACCGCCTGCGCCCACGTCTTCAGCTTGCCGAGGTCGCGGGCGCCGATCACGACTCCGCGCTCGAGCGCGGCCAGGCGGAGGCCGGTGACGAGGAACTCGCGCGCGATGACTGCCGCGACCATCCAGGCCGGCAGGACGCGGTCGACGAGCATGATCAGCGCCGCCATGACGAGCAGCTTGTCGGCCACGGGGTCGAGGAGCCGTCCCAGGTCCGACGTGCGGCCCGTCCGCCGTGCCCACCAGCCGTCGAACCAGTCCGTCGCCATCGCGACCGCGAAGAGCGCAGTCGCCCAGTAGTCGTGGTTGGGGAAGTCCCAGGCGAAGAGGACGACCACGCCGGGGACCGCCGCCGCGCGCGCGACCGTGAGCTGGTCGGCGAACGTCATGGCCCGGAGCATATGCCCAGGAACGGCCGCGCCGGCCGGATGCATGCGGAAACGCCGACGACGCCGCGCACGCGATCTTCTGCCTGGTCGAGGCTCCGAGCGCCGAAGCCGCGATGGCGGTGCACAGGGAGGCGCACGGGCTCATCGCCGACGAGATCTACCAGGTGTCCGAGGGCGCGTAGGCCCGGCCGGCGCCCGCCGGGCGCCGATCGCCGGTAGGACGGTGCCGGACCGGCCAGAATAGGCCGGTCGTGGCGCTCTTCGCGAAAGTCCTCGTCGCCAACCGCGGCGAGATCGCCGTCCGCGTCTTCCGAACGCTCCGGGAGCTCGGGATCGGCGCCGTCGCCGTCTACTCGGAGGCCGACCGCGGCTCGCTCCACGCCGCGCTCGCCGACGAGGCGTACCTGCTCGGACCGGGGCCGCCGGCGGAGAGCTACCTCCACCAGGAGCGGGTGCTCGACGTGGCGCGCCGCGCGGGTGCCGAGGCGGTTCACCCCGGGTACGGGTTCCTCGCCGAGAACGCCGACTTCGCGCGGGCGGTCGAGGCGACGGGGCTCGGCTGGATCGGGCCGCCGCCCGAGGCGATCGAGGCGATGGGCTCGAAGGTGAAGGCCCGGCGGCTCATGCAGGCGGCCGGCGTCCCCGTGATCCCGGGCACGACCGAGCCCGTGGAGTCCGTCGAGGAGGTCGTCGCCCTAGGCGAAGAGCACGGCTGGCCGCTGGCGATCAAGGCGTCGGCCGGGGGGGGCGGCAAGGGCCTGAAGGTGGTGCGGAGCGCGGAGGAGGCCGAGCGGGCGCTCGCCTCCGCGCGGCGGGAGGGGGAGTCCTACTTCGCGGACGCGACGGTCTACGTCGAGCGCTTCCTCGCGGACCCCCGCCACGTCGAGGTGCAGGTGCTCGCGGACGCGCACGGCAACGTCGTCCACCTCGGCGAGCGCGACTGCACGATCCAGCGCCGCCATCAGAAGCTCGTGGAGGAGACGCCCTCGCCGGCGGTCACCCCGGAGCTGCGAGAGCGGATCGGCGCGATCGCGGTCGACGCCGCGCGGGCGGTCGGCTACCGCGGTGCCGGCACGATCGAGGGCCTCCTCGACCGCGACGGCAACTACTTCTTCCTCGAGATGAACACGCGCATCCAGGTCGAGCACACGGTCACCGAGCTGGTGACCGGCGTCGACCTCGTGCGCGAGCAGGTGCTCGTGGCGGCCGGCGAGCCGCTCGCCTTCGCGCAGGAGGACGTTCGCTTCTCGGGCCACGCGATCGAGTGCCGCGTGAACGCCGAGGACCCGGCGAACGGCTTCCTGCCCGCGCCGGGGACGGTCACGGCCTACCGGGAGCCCGCCGGGCCCGGCGTGCGCGTCGACTCCGGGGTCGTGGAGGGCTCGGAGGTGGTGGGCCTCTACGACCCGCTGGTCGCCAAGCTCGTCGTCTGGGACACAGACCGCGAGCGCGCCCGGCGGCGCATGCTGCGCGCGCTCGACGAGTACGTACTCGAGGGCGTGACGACGCTCCTCGGCTTCCACCGGGCCCTCCTCGAGCACCCATGCTTCGCGGCCGGGGAGACCTGCTTCGGCGTCGTGGAATCGGAGTCGCTCGCCGCGCGCGCCGCCGAGCTCTCGTCGGCGCGCGTGCACGCGCCCCGCGACGGCGGCGCGGCGCACCTGCGCGAGGAACGCGTCGGCGTCGAGCTCGACGGTCGCCGTTTCGACGTCACGCTCCTGCGACCCGAGCCGCCACACGCCGAGCTCGCGCGCCGCCGCCGCGAGCGCACCGGCGGCGGGACCCACCACGCGGCGGCCCGGGAGGCGGTCGTGAGCCCGATGCAGGGCACGGTGCTCGCAGTCGAGGTCGTGGAGGGCGACGACGTCCGCGAGGGCCAGGTGATCTGCGTCGTCGAAGCGATGAAGATGGAGAACGAGATCACCGCGCACCGCCGCGGGACCGTGACGGGCCTGTCGGTCGCGGCGGGCGAGGCGGTGACGACGGGTCAGGTCATCTGCGTCGTCGCCCAGGAGGGGGAAGCGGAGCCCGAGCTCGGGCTGTAAGGCATCCCTTACATTCGGGTAGGCTCTGGGGTCTTGGCGCTGACCATGCAAGAGAGCCCGGCCGTCGGCAAGCGCGCGTTCTGCGCGGCGGAGTCGAGCGCGAGCGACGAGCCGCTCGCGGCGACCGCGAGTCGGATCGACCACTGGATCCTCCTCGAGTACCGCGGACTCTGGGAGCGCGACGTGCTCGGCGGAAGCCTCTTCTCGTCCGAGCTGAAGGCGCACCTCCGCGGGCAGCTCCGCGCTCTGCGCAACGCCCGCCTCCTGTTCGTCAAGAAGCCCGAGCGGCGTGCCTACGGCCGGCGGCAGCTCTACTTCGGCAGCTCGCGTCCGGGCGAGGAGCGCTTCTTCCAGCTGGAGGTCGACCACCAGGAGGACCTGCGCGGCTTCGACGTCGTCCGTGCGCTCTCCGGCGCGGACACGCCCGGGCTTCCGGTCGACCACCCGCTGCTGGTCGTCTGCACGCACGGCAAGCGCGACCGTTGTTGCGCCAAGTACGGCCAGCCGCTCTACGACGCGCTGCGCCGCGAGACGGAGACCGGTCACGTCTGGCAGTCCACCCACGTGGGCGGGGACCGCTTCGCCGGCAACGTCGTCGTGCTGCCCCAGGGCCTCTACTACGGCCGCGTCGGCCCCGGGGACGCCGGCCGGCTGCTGGCGGCGCACGCCGCCGGTCGCGTCGACCTCGACCGCTACCGCGGCCGCTCGGCGTACTCGTTCCCGCTCCAGGCAGCCGAGCAGGCGATCCGGGAGGCCGAGGGGCTCGCCGGAATCGACGACCTCGCCCTCGCCGGCTCCGAGCGTGTGGGCGACGCGGCCTGGCGCGTGCGCTTCCGCGCAGCGGACGGCGTCGTCCACGAGGTGGACGTCGGCGAGGAGGAGGCCGAGGAGCCGGTCTTCCTCACCTGCGGCGCTGCGGAGCCGAAGCGCGCCCTCCGGTATACGGCCCAGGCGCTCAGGCGCGCCTGACGCGCAGGAATCCGTCGCGGACGAGCCGGCGCACGAGCACGAGCCGGCCCGCTGCGTCGAGGTCGCCCGGCAGGTCGTCCGCCCGGAAGGGCTCGTCCGCTTCGAAGCAGGCGACGAGCTCCCCGCGCGCGTGCGCGGGGAATCGCACCTCGCGCCCCTCGAAGACGAGCGAGACTCCCTCGCCGTCCTCCTCGAGGTCGGCGACCACCGTCGGGCGGCGCTCGACGAGCGTCTCGCCGTCGAGCCGCTCGAGCTCGCGGAGCTGTGTGAGGCCGTCCTCCCGGATCGGGCGGCGCCCGTCGAGGAAGCGCCGGCGCCGCCGCCGCTCGACGTCCGCGGGCCCCAGCCTGTCGCGCAGCCGCTCCAGCAGCTCGTCCGGGCCGTTCGCCCCCTCCGCCACGCCGCGCCTGAACGGCAGCTCGTCCTCGCACTCCGCGAGGGCGGCGCGCACGGCGTCGAGCCACGTGTAGGCGGTGATGCCGATCGTGAGGTGGAGCGAGTCGGTCACCGAGGTCTCGGCCTGGTGGAGCCAGCCGCGCGGGAGGTAGAGCGTGTCGCCGGCGCGCAGCGTCAGGTCGTCGCTCGGCTTCCCCGGCTCGCCGAGCGCCGGCGACCAGCGCTGGTGCTTCAGCGGGAGCTCGAGCAGCGGGTCGTAGAGAAGCCACCGCTTCTCGCCGGCGACCTGCAGGACGAGGACGTCGTGCGTGTCGTGGTGGACGGCGAAGCCCTGCGAGCCGCGCGGCGTCCAGTAGGCGTTCGCCTGCACGCCGTGGCCGAGTGCGTCCTCGAGCAGGCGGCAGAACACCGCCAGCGGGTGCCAGGTGACGTGGAGCGCCTGCAGGACGATCGTCGCGCCGGCCTCCCACTCGGCGGCGACGCGCTCGACGTCGGCGGCCGCCGTGAAGGGCGGCCGCCACGGGACGTCTGCCGTGTAGGAGCCGATGTCGAGCTGGGCGCCCTCGCGGACGAGCCGGAAGGCGGGATAGCGGATCGCGGTCGACGAGACGAGCCGCTCGACGTCGGCCTCCGAGAGGAGGTCGTCGAAGCGGCCGGGCTCGTTGCGGGCGACGACGAGCGGCTGCCGCTCCCAGTGCTCGGCGAGGAAGTCGTCCGCGCCGACCGGCTCGAGGCAGCGCTCGAGCGCCGCCGCCGCGGCCCTACGCCGAGTCGCTGTCGTCCGCGTCTGCGTCGGTTGCGTCGCTGTCGGTCGCGTCGCCGTCGGTCGTGTCGGTGTCGTCCCCGTCGGTGTCGGCCTGCGGGTCGAGCCGCTCGTCTGTCGTCGGGGAGGTCTGGATCTCGTCGTCGCGCAGGGTGCTCATCGCTTCCTCCTGGTGCGGTGTCGCAGGCAACTTACAGCGTGCGGCGATATACCCGGAGGACGGCCGCCGCGAACACGCGGCCGCCGCTCAGTCGCGGATGCAGCCGAGGCCGCCGAGCTGAACGAGCAGCTCCTCGCTCCGTGCGGACAGCCGGTCGCTCGCCAGGCGCATCTCGTCGAACGCCGCCCGGTCGCCGGAGCGCAGCCGCTCCACCAGCCGGTCGAAGAGACCGATCGCCTGGCGTTCGAGCGCCAGGAGCTCGTCGACCTCGTCACGGTAGGAGCGGGGCCTGCGGAGGGCGGCGAACTGAGCCCGGTGGCGGCTGAAGACCGGCTTCGCGCGACGGTACCAGGCCGGAATCTCGGCGACGGTCTCCGGCTCACCGAGGGTTTCTTCCGCAGGCCGCTGGCGGAGGCAGAGAGCGTTCAGCGCGCGGGCGTAGCGTCGTTCGGCCTTGGACGGCTTCCGGTCGTCGGCGCGCTCGCTGGCTGCCTCGACGCGCTGCGCGAAGTCGGCCGCGTCACGCGGCGGCTGCTCGAAGAGCGTGCTTCCGAGCGCGGCGGCGCCGCCGAGCGCGACAGCGGCGAAGGCGAGGACGACGGCGGCCTTGAGGAGCGTGCGGGCGAGTCTCACGTGTTCCCCTGCCGGCTCATCGCCCGCACGAGGGCCAGGACTCAACGTCCGAACGAGTGATTCCGCGGTCGTTCGTTAGAGTGCCGCCCGGCCGTGGACCTCTACGAGTACCAGGGAAAGCAGCTCTTCGCGCGCGCCGGGATCCCGGTTTCGGAGGGGCGGGTGGCCGGGACCCCGGAGGACGCGCGCGCGGCGGCCGAGGAACTCGGCGGCCAGGTGGTCGTCAAGGCCCAGGTGCTGACGGGCGGTCGCGGCAAGGCGGGCGGCATCAGGCTCGCCGACTCGCCCGCCGAGGCCGAGGCCCACGCCGCGGACATCCTCGGGATGGACATCCGCGGGCACGTCGTCCGCCGGCTGTGGATCGAGCAAGCGTCCGAGATCGCGAAGGAGTACTACCTCTCGGTGACCTTCGACCGGGGCGAGAAGAAGCCGCTCTTCATGTTCACGACGCAGGGCGGCATCGACATCGAGGAGGTCGCGGCCGAGAGCCCGGAGGCTCTCGTGCGGCTCCACGTCGACCCGCTCGTCGGGGTCCAGCCCTGGCAGGCCCGCCGCCTGTGCTTCGCCGCAGGGCTAGAGGACCCCGGCGAGCAGAAGCAGGTGATCGCGATCGTCGGGAAGCTCTACGACGCGTTCGTCGCCTACGACGCGATGCTCTGCGAGATCAACCCGCTGATCGTGACGCCGGCGGGCGAGGTCAAGGCGCTCGACTCGAAGTTCACCGTGGACGAGAACGCGCTCTTCCGCCATCCGGAGGTCGAGGAGATGCGCGACGTCGAGGCGGCCGACCCGCAGGAGCGCCTCGCGCGCGAGAAGGGCGTCACGTACGTCAAGCTCGACGGCGAGGTCGGGATCCTCGGGAACGGCGCCGGGCTCGTCATGTCCACGCTCGACGTCATCGACCAGGTCGGCGGCCGGCCGGCGAACTTCTGCGACCTGGGCGGCGGGGGAGACGCGCAGGGTGTCGTGGACGCGCTCGAGGTAATCACGTCGGACGCGCAGGTGCAGGCGATCCTCTTCAACATCTTCGGCGGCATCACGCGCTGCGACGAGGTCGCCCGCGGGATCCTGAGCGCGCTCGGGCAGATGACGATCGAGCACCCGATCGTCGTCCGCCTCGACGGGACGAACGCCGAGGAGGGGCGCCGGCTGCTGACGGACGCCTCGCCTCTCAACCTCCACGTCGAGGAGACGATGCTCTCGGCGGCCGAGCGCGTCGTGGAGCTGTCGCGGTGAGCTCGGTCTGGAACGAGCGCGCCGCCGCCTACCGCGAGAGCGAGACGCATCGCGAGGGGCCGGACCTCGACCTGCTCGTCGAGTGGGCGGCGGGCGCCGGCACGGCGCTCGACGTCGGCTCGGGCGGCGGCCACGTCGCGCGACGGCTCCGCGAGGCGGGGCTCGAGGTGGTGAGCGCCGACCCGGCGCCCGGCATGCAGGCGGACGTGCAGGCGGCTGCCGAGCACTTGCCCTTCGCGGACGCGAGCTTCGACGTCGTGGCCACCCGGGTCGCGGCGCATCACTTCGCCGACGTCGCGGCGGCCATCGCGGAGATGGCCCGGGTCGCGGCCGACCGGGTGCTCGTCGTGGACAACCTCTTCATGGGCGAGGCCGCCGAGGAGGCCGACCGGCTGCGGGACCCGTCGCACGTCCGCAACTACACCGAGGCGGAGTGGCGGGCCCTGTTCGAGGGGGCAGGCCTGACCGTGGTGGACGTTCAGCGCGTCGACAGGCCCATCCGCTTCGGCCTCTGGCTCGAGCGCTCCGGCTGTGCCGGCGCCGACGCCGTACGGGTGCGCGAGCTCCTCGCCGACCGGATCGAGGGCGACGCGATCACCCTCGACCGGATCGCGCTCCTGGGAAGGAAGAGTCGCTAGTGCCCCTCCAGGCAATGCCAGCCGCACTTCTGCCCCGCGATCACGCGGCGCCGGAGCCCACCCTCGCCCTCACCAAGGCTTCCTCAGCCTTGGCTTCGGTCGAGTGCGAACTCCGACTTGGTGCTCGCGACGCAGAAGCGGGGCATCATTACCCGGAGGGACACTAGTGGCCATCGTCGTCGACCGCGAGACGCGCCTCGTCGTACAGGGCATCACCGGCCGCGAGGGCTCCTTCCACGCGACTCGCAACAAGGACTACGGGACGAACGTCGTCGCCGGGGTGACGCCCGGGAAGGGCGGCGAAGAGGTCGAGGGAATCCCGGTGTTCGACACCGTGCTCGACGCCGTCGCCGAGACCGAGGCGAACGCGGCGATGGTCTTCGTCCCGGCCCGCTTCGCGGCCGACGCGATCTACGAGGCCGTCGACGCCGGCATCGAGACCGTCATCTGCATCACCGAGGGCATACCGGCCCACGACATGCTGCGGGTCTACAACCACGTGCGCCCGCGTGGGATCACGCTCGTCGGCCCCAACTGCCCGGGCGTCCTCTCCCCCGGGAAGGCGAACGTCGGCATCATCCCGGCGGAGATCTTCCGCGAGGGCCCGGTCGGCCTCGTGTCGAGATCGGGCACGCTCACGTACCAGATCGGGCACGAGCTGACACAGCTCGGTATCGGCCAGAGCTCTATCGTGGGTATCGGGGGGGACCCCGTGGTCGGGTCATCGTTCGTGGACGTGCTCGCCCGCTTCGAGGCCGACGCCGAGACCGAGCTCGTCGTCATGGTCGGCGAAATCGGCGGCGCGGAGGAGGAGAAGGCCGCCGCCTTCATCGACGCCGAGATGACGAAGCCGGTCGTCGCCTACATCGCCGGCTTCACGGCACCGCCGGGGAAGACGATGGGCCACGCGGGCGCGATCATCTCCGGAACGGCCGGCACCGCCCAGGCGAAGAAGGAAGCCCTCGAGGCGCACGGCGTCCGCGTCGGCACGAACCCCACCGAGGTCGCCCGCCTCGCGGCGGAGGTCGCGAGCGCCCGCGCCTGAACGCGGGCCCTTACCGCACTTCACGTGCGAATCGTGAGCGGGGTCCCGACGGGCATGAGCCTCGCCAGGAGCACGATGTCCTCGTTCCGGAGCCGGATGCACCCGTGCGACACCGATCCCGGGATGAGCTCCGGCCGGTTCGTCCCGTGGATCCCGACGAAGCCGCCGGCAGGCCAGTCCGTCAGCGTCGGCGACCGCGCGCTCGTGCCGAAGGCGACGGGGCCGTAGAAGGCGCTTCGATAGCGCGTCAGCTTGTTGCGGATGTAGAAGTCGCCGGTCGGCGTCGGCGCGGCCGCGGTGCCGATCCCGACGGCGCTGCGGAAGACCGCCCGGCCCCGGCGAAAGAGCGTCGCCCTGCGATCGCCGAGGTCGACGACGAGGCGTGTCCTCACCACGCCGCCGCCGCCGAGCGTCCTGCGCAGGACCCAGCCGGTCGTGTTGTCGGGAAGGCCGGGGAAGCGCACCCGGATCCACAGCGATCCCCGCGCGTCCTTCGCCCGGTCGAGCGTGAGAACGAGATTCGTGGTCTCCTCGGGGGTCCTCGGGTCGAGTCGAGCGACGACTCGCGCTTCCCCGCGGGGCGCCGCGCGCACCGCGGTCGCAAGCCTCACGGTCGTCCAGGTCGAGTCGAACCTGGACGCCTGCAGCGGCACCGGCACGGGGACGGTGAACGCAGGTGGCTCGGGGTCGGCCAGGCTCGAGCCGTCGGCCTCGGGCCCGGTTGACGACCCTTCGCCGACCTCCGTCGCCGGGCGTTCGCTGCATGCCACGAGGGAGGCCAGCGTCGCCCCGGACACGCCGGCCGCTACCGCGGTCGCAGCCAGGAGCCGACGCGCTCGCGGGCTCCTCATCCCGTAAAGCGCGGGTTCCTCCTGGAGCTCGTTCGGGGCCGTCCGACGATGAAGCGCGTGCCGCGGACGAGACGGAGCGTCTCCGCCATCGTCTTCCGGTCGTCGAAGGGCTCGGCGGCGGGCGTGGTTCCGGCGATGTAGCGGATCCAGGCGGCGTGGCGCGCCTCCACCGAGTGGATCCCGACCGCCGCGGCGAGCACCTCGGGCGACCTGATCAGATGCGCCTGACCCTTGTAGGCGGCTACGGCGAGATCCTCGAAGGCCACGGCGGTACGGACGAACGCGGGCTGGTCCTCGGTGACTCCACGGAAGTCGAAGAACGGCCTGGCGACCGCCTTC
>JBOHAK010000206.1:0-3490 GCA_050697795.1 Gaiellaceae bacterium | reverse complement strand
ATGTGCCGAGGAGCTTGATGAGGTCGTCGACCTCGAGCATCTCGTACGACTGCGTGTGCACGCTCCCGCGGGCGCCGAGCGAGATCGAGACCTCGGCGATCACGGCGGAGCTCTCGGCCTCGACGATATTCACGAAGTCGTACGGGCCGAGCACGAACCACTGGTGGAGCACCTTCGCGCCCAGCTCCTCGACGTCCTTGTTCACCTCCCGCAGGCGGTCGGGATTCGCGCGGAGCGTCTGCAGACCCTGCTCGCTCAGCGTCGACAGCATCAGGTACTTGGGCATGGCTCCTCCTAGCGGGCTTCGCCGGGCGAGGATACAGCGGCCCGCGCCCGCTGCTCGTAGTAGAGGACGGCGAGGCCGAGGAAGAAGAGCGGCGCGAGCACGAGCTGAACGAGGGCGGCGGCCACGATCTCCCCGTTGTCGGCGAAGCCCACGAGCGCGGAGCCGATGAGGACGCTGAAGAGGACGTACGCGATCACGAGCGCCGCCACGATCCCGGCGGCGTGCAGGTACTCCGCGCGGGCGAGGCGCAGGGAGCGGTCGAGGGCGTACGCGATCCGCCCGAAGACGCCGTCCCGGCTCCCCTCCCGCTCCAGCATCGCCGCCGGGATGGAGAAGCCGGCGAGGGCGAGCCAGAGCACGGCGAGCACGAGCAGGAACAGGTAGCCGACGGCGAGCGCGAACGGCACTGCGACCACGAAGGTGAGGACGAGGAGCACCGGGGCCCGTACGCCGACCTGCGCCCAGGCCTCGACGAAAGAGTCGCCGGAGACGATCCGGGCCGCGGCCCCGTACACGGCCGTGAAGGCCAGCGCGACGACGAGCACCTCGAGCAGCGACGGCACGACGCGCGCGAGCAGGAAGGCTCCGCCGACGACGGCGCCGAGGCCGAGGGCGGCCCTCGGTCGCTCCCCGTAGATGCGGATCGTCTCGGCGAGGAGCTCGCCGAGCGGCAAGGGGCGTTCCGGGGGCGACACGCCTGAACTCTAGGCTTGGCCCGTGGAGATCCGCCGCGAGAACTACGGCGGCGTCGCGGCACAGGCGCTCGCGGCGGCCCTGGAGGCGGAGCTGCTGGGACGCTACGACGGCGCCGCAGGCTCGGGGCTCGAGCCGCCTGCGGAGGCCTTGGAGCCGCCGGAGGGGGTCTTCCTGGTCGCGTGGGAGGGCGAGGAGCCGGTCGCCTGCGGCGGCGTCTCCCGCTACGACGAGACCACGGCGGAGCTCCGGCGCATGTTCGTGACGCCGGGCGCCCGCGGGCGCGGGCTCGCGCGGGTGCTGCTCGCAGCGCTCGAGGACGAGGCTCGGAGGCTCGGCTACGCACTCGTTCGGCTGGAGACGGGCGACCGCCAGCCCGAGGCGATCGGCCTCTATGCCTCCTCGGGCTACATGCCGATCCCGCGCTTCGGGCCGTTCGCGGACGACGAGCGCAGCGTCTGCCTGGAGAAGCGGCTCTGAGCGTCTAGCGCTGCTGCGTGGCGAGGCGCACGCCGAAGGCGACGAGCACGGTCCCGGTGACCGCGTCGAGGGCGCGGCGGACGCGCGGACGTCGGAGGACGGTGCCGGCCCGCGCGACCCCGGCGGCATACGCGGTCAGCCAGACGAGCGTCATCGTGCAGAAGAGGAGCCCGAGCGCCAGCATCGCCGCGAACGAGGCGCCGCCGTCCGGCGCGAACTGCGGCAGGAGGCTCGTGAAGAAGACGGCCATCTTCGGGTTCCCGAGGTTGCTGAGCACGCCCTGCCGGAACGCGGTGACGGGCGTTAGGCCTCGCCCCGCCGCGCGGTCGGCGGCGTGGCGTCCCGCCGCGCCGCGCCGGCAGGCCGCGAGGAGCGCCTGGGCGCCGAGGAAGACGAGGTAAGCCGCGCCGGCGAGCTTGAGGGCGACGAAGGCCGGCTCGGAGGCGACGAGGAGCGCGGCGACCCCGGCGCTCGCGGCGAGCGTCCACACGGCCTGACCCGTCGAGACGCCGAGCGCCGTGAACGAGCCGCCGCGCCGTCCGCCCGCGAGCGTGTTCCGGATCGTGAGGGCGGTGTCCTGGCCGGGCGTGACGATCACGAGCGCGGAGATCCCGAGGAACGCGAGCAGCTCGCCGCCCATGCGCCCAGTATGGACTAGGCTCAGCACCATGGGATTCACGATCTTCCGCACCGACGAGCTCGACTTCGAGCCGCGCGGAGACGACGACCCGCGTTCGTTCGCCCGGCTCTCGGACGCGCTGGCCTCGTCCCGGGCCAACGTGTGGCGGTACCCGCCCGGGACGCGCGGAAGGCGCCATCGCGACCTCGGTCAGGAGGAGGTCTTCGTCGTCCTCGACGGCACGCTGACGGTCGATCTCGGCGACCCGCCGGAGCGCCACGACGTCCCGCGGGGCGGCGTCCTCGTCGTGGAGCGCGGCACCGTCCTCCAGCTCCGCAACAGGCGCGACGAGGAGGTCGTCCTCTTCATCTACGGAGCCCCGCCGGAGACCGGCAAGACCGAGTATTTCGACGACGTTCCCTAGACCGCCGCGGGCTCGGCGGCCGGGGCCTTCGGGAACGCGAGCTCGCCGTCGGCGACATCCACGCGGACCGTGTCGCCCTCGGCGAAGTCGCCCTCCAGGAGCCGCAGGGCGAGCGGGTTCTCGATCAGCCGCTGGATCGCGCGCTTGAGCGGTCTCGCGCCGTAGGTCGGGTCCCAGCCGGCGTCGGCGACGAGGGCCTTCGCCTCGTCGCTCAGGTCGAGGCCGAGGCCCCGCGCCGCCAGCCGCTCGCGCAGCTGTTCGAGCTGGAGCTCGACGATCTCGCCGAGCTGCTCGCGCGTGAGCGCGCGGAACTCGACCACCTCGTCGATCCGGTTCAGGAACTCCGGGCGGAAGAACTCGCGCATGGACTCGGCCGAGCGGAGGTTCGACGTCATGATGATCACGGTGTTGCGGAAGTCCACCGTGCGGCCGTGGCCGTCGGTGAGCCGCCCGTCGTCGAGGATCTGGAGCAGGACGTCGAAGACCTCGGCGTGCGCCTTCTCGATCTCGTCGAGGAGGAGGACGGAGTACGGCCGCCGGCGCACGGCCTCGGTGAGCTGGCCGCCCTCGTCGTAGCCGACGTAGCCGGGTGGGGCGCCGATCAGGCGCGCGACCGTGTGGCGCTCCTGGTACTCGGACATGTCGAGCCGCACCATGGCGCGCTCGTCGTCGAACATGAACTCGGCGAGCGCGCGGGCGAGCTCGGTCTTCCCCACGCCGGTCGGCCCGAGGAAGACGAAGGAGCCGATCGGGCGGCTGGGGTCCTGGAGCCCGGTGCGCGCGCGGCGCAGTGCGTTCGCCACGGCCGAGACGGCCTCGTCCTGACCGACGACGCGCCGGTGCAGGCGCTCCTCCATGTGAATGAGCTTCTCGGTCTCGCCCTCGAGGAGCCGGTCGACGGGGATCCCCGTCCAGCGAGCGACGACCGCGGCGACGTCGTCCTCGTCGACCTCCTCCTTCACCATCGGCTCGAACTCCTGCTCCACGC
>JBOHAK010000205.1:0-3370 GCA_050697795.1 Gaiellaceae bacterium | reverse complement strand
CCTCTGGCGGGTGGGGCTCGAGGTGGCGGGGTCCGAGCCGGCGCCCGCTCCCGCGGACGGCGCGCTGGTCCGCCGGACGCACGAGGCGATCGCGAAGGTGACCGACGACATCGAGCGCCGCTTCCAGTTCAACACGCCCATCGCCGCGGTGATCGAGCTCGTGAACGAGGTCTACCGGGCGAAGGACGATCCCGACCGAGCGGGCGAGGTGCGCTTCGCGGTCGAGACGGCGGTCAGCCTCGTGCAGCCGTATGCGCCGCACGTGGCCGAGGAGCTCTGGGAGCGGCTCGGGCACGAGCGGCTGTGGGCGGAGCCCTGGCCCGAGGCCGATCCCGCCCTGCTCGAGCGGGACACGTTCGAGCTCGTCGTGCAGGTGAACGGCAGGGTGCGCGACCGCGTCGAGGTGCCTGTCGGCCTGTCCGAGCCGGACCTGGTCTCGCGCGCGAAGGAGCTGCCCCGCGTGCGCGCGCACGTGGACGGGAAGGAGATCCGCAAGGAGATCGTCGTTCCCGGCAAGCTCGTCAACCTCGTCGTTTAGCCGGAGGCGGGTCTTCCGTACGCTTCCGGGGTGAACGCCGCCGACGTTCTCCTCCTGCTCGCCGTCGCGGCGTTCTCGATCCTGGGCTCCCAGCGAGGGCTCGCGGCGCAGGCGCTCTCGCTCGGGGGGCTCGCGCTCGGGGCCGTCGTCGGGTCGCTCGTGGCGCCGTTCCTCTTCCCCGACAACTCGACGTGGCTTCCGATCGCCGGGCTCGTCGGCGCGCTCGTGGGCGCATTCTTCCTCGGCACGGTCGCCTCCGCGCTCGGCCGGCCGGTGCGGCTGGCCCTCGCCGCGCGGCCCTCCCTGGCGGTGCTCGACCGGCTCGGCGGGATCCTCCTCGGCGGCGTGATCGCGCTCGCCGTCGGCTGGCTCGTCGCCGTGCTCGCGCTCCACCAGCCCGCGCTCGGCCTCCGCGGCGAGGTGCGGGAGTCGGTGCTCCTGCCCAGGCTCCTACGCGCGGTGCCGCCCGACAGCGTGCTCCAGGCGCTCAACCGCTTCGACCCGCTGCCGCTCCTGCCGGGCCTCGAGGAGGCGCTCCCGCCGCCCGACCCGAGCGTTCGCCGGAGCCCCGGCGCACGGGCTGCCGCGGGCGCCGTCGTCAAGATCGAGGGGACGTCCTGCGAGGTCGGGACGCAGGGCTCCGGCTGGGTCGTGAGGCGCGGCCTCGTCGCCACGAACGCCCACGTGATCGCGGGCCACGAGGGGACGCACGTCCTCGCCCCCAACGGCCAGGTCCTGAGCGCCCGGCCGGTCTACGTCGACGCCGCGAACGACGTCGCGCTGCTGCGCGTGCGCGAGCTCAGGATCGGCGCCCTCGCCGCCAGTCGCCAGGCCGACCTCCCGCGGCCCGTGGCGCTCCTCGGCTATCCGCGCAACGGGCCGCTCACCACCACGGCCGCCACGGCCGGCGAGCCCCGGACCGTCCTCTCGCCGGACGCCTACGGCGGTCGCGTGCGGCCGCGCGTCGTCGTCCCGCTCCGCGGCGCCGTGCAGCCCGGGGAGAGCGGCGGGCCCGTCGTCGACCGACGCGGCCGCGTCGTGGCGATGATCTTCGGCGGGACGAGGCGCGGTACCGGCGGATACGCCGTACCGGTCGAACGCGTCCTCGAGGCGGCCGCGGGGCCGCTGCGGACGGTCTCGTCCGGCCCCTGCATCGTCCGCTAGCCGCGTCCTTCGGCGCGGCCGCACGCGTCTCGCCGAAGCCGTCACGCTTTCGGCACCTCTCGCGCGCCACGCGTGCGCTTTTCCGCGCCAGCATCCAGGGCGTGCGACGGCTCCTTCTGCTTCTGGCTCTCGCGCCGCTCGTCCTCGCCGGGCCGGCGGCGAGCACGGCCACGACGGTGTCCGTCCCGCCGGGCGCGGACGTCGGCCTTCCGTTCTGGTGCAACTGGGGCTACGACTGGGAGGAGCGCTGCTACCAGGACGACGGCCCGCGGCTGCCGATCGGCGGCAGCGATGACAAAGTGTGGCGCGCCGCGCTTCGGTTCTCGCTCTCGCAGGTCCCCGCCTCGGTGGAGATCGTCTCGGCGCGCCTGCACGTCTACCACGACGGCACGTGCATCGCCCCGCGGCTCCGGTCCGTACCGTGCGGCGAGCTCGGCTACGTCGTCGACGCCCACCGCATCCTCTCGCCGAGCTGGTCCCGGGAGCGCGAGGTCGAGATCGACGAGCGCTCCCTGAACGCGGAGGTCGTCCTCGCCGGCTGGACGCCTCAGTGGCTCGTCTGGGACGTCACGGAGGTCGTTCGCGCCTGGCACCGGCAGCTCGTCCCGAACAACGGGCTACTCCTCAAGCTCCAGGACGGGGACGAGGACTTCGGTTACGGCGGTCCATACCTCGTCTCGTCGAGCCATCCCACGAGCTCCCTTCGGCCCCGGCTCGTCGTCTCGTACGCCGGCGGCTGAGTTCCGTGCGCATGCCGTCGATCTCTCGCGGGCGGGCGCTCGCCTACGGGCTGGCCGTGCTCGCGTTCCTCGTCGTCGCGGGCCGGATGACGCTTGGGGGTGCCGACGAGCCGCGCGCCGCGCCGTCCGCGGCTCCCGCCCTGGAGGTCGAGGAGGAGCCGCCGCGCGAGGTCGTCGTCCACGTCGCCGGCGCCGTGGCGCGTCCGGGCCTGTACCGCCTGCCGGATGGGAGCCGCGTGGACGACGCCATCGGGCTCGCCGGCGGGCCCGGGCCGAAGGCGGCGCTCGACCTCGTCAACCTCGCCGCTCCGGTGGTCGACGGCCAGCAGGTGATCGTGCCGCTGAAGGGCGCGGGCGGGGCCACCGCCGCGGCGAGCGCGGCCACGGCGGGCGAGGGCGGTGCGCCGGGTGCCAAGGTGAGCCTCAGCTCGGCCACGCTCGAGCAGCTGGACGAGTTGCCGGGCGTCGGCCCGGTCACGGCGCAGCAGATCCTCGACTACCGCGAGGCGAACGGGGCCTTCCGATCGGTCGACGAACTCGACGCAGTGCCCGGCATCGGCCCGGCGAAGCTGGAGCAGCTGCGCCCGCTCGTCGACCTGTGAGCAGCGCGCGTGCGCTGCGGCGGGCCGCCCGGCGCGTCGAGCGGCTGCCGGCGCCGCACTTGCTGACCGCGGCCCTGTGCACCGGACTGGCGCTGGCTCTCGTCGTCCGAGAGAGCGGCGGCGTGCTCGTCCTCGCGGCCGCCGCCTTCGCCCTGCTCGGGCTCGCCGCGGGACGCCGGCGCGCTGCGTTTCTCAGCGGGGCGCTCGCGCTCGCCGGCCTCTGGTGGGGAAGCGCTCGCCTGGAGGTGCTCGACTCGAGCCTGCTCGAAGCCGAGGTGGGTCGCGCGGCCGCCGCGCGCGTGGAGGTCACCGGGCCGGTCCGCCGG
>JBOHAK010000204.1:0-10367 GCA_050697795.1 Gaiellaceae bacterium | reverse complement strand
TGGATGTCCGTGAGGATGGCGAGCTCGTCGCCCTCCTTGACGAGGCCCATGGCGATGCCGCCCACGGGCCGCTTGATCGGCACGCCGGCGTCCATGAGCGCGAGCGTCGAGCCGCACACCGAGCCCATCGACGAGGAGCCGTTGGACTCGAGCGTCTCCGAGACGAGCCGGATCGTGTACGGGAACTCGTCGAGCGCCGGGATCATCGGCTCGAGCGCCCGCTGGGCGAGCGCGCCGTGGCCGATGTCGCGGCGCTTCGGCCCGCGCATGAAGCCCGTCTCCCCGACCGAATAGGGCGGGAAGTTGTAGTGATGCATGTAGCGGCGCTCCTGCTCGAGCGACAGGTCGTCGATCCGCTGGCCTTCCTTGGCCGTGCCGAGCGTGAGCAGCGTCATGATCTGCGTCTGGCCGCGCGTGAAGAGCGCGGAGCCGTGCGTGCGCGCGGCGACGCCGACTTCGCTCGAGATGTCGCGGATCTCATCCGTCGCCCGTCCGTCCGGTCGCCGCTTCTCGACGGCGATCTTCCGGCGGATCAGCTCCTTGTAGACGGCCTCGGCCGCCTTCTTCACGTACTGGCGCGTGAGCCCGTCCTTGATCACGGGGGCCTCGCCCTCGGTCGTGGCCGGCCCGACCGGGAACGGCAGCTCGACCGTCTCGACGATCCGGTCGAAGAGGAGCTGCCGCTTGGCCGACTTGAGCTGCTTCGAGTCCTGCTCCGCGTCGGTGAGGGCGCGCAGCTCGTCCTCGAAGTGCTCCCGCACCGGCGCGAGGACGGCCTCGAGCCGCTTGCGCTCCAGGACGGCCTCCATGCTCGTGCGGACCTGCGTCTCGCGGACGATGTCCTCCTCGGTAGAGTCGATCGTGAGCGGCGGGCAGAGCTCGCCGGTGATCTCCAGCACGGCCGCCGCCCCCTCGCGGAGGCCCTCCGAGGCGATGTGCTCGGCGACACGGCCGCCGTGGGCGGCGTCGAGCTCCTCGGTGAGCTCCGGGTCGAGCCACTTCGCCTTCCCGACCTGGCGGCGCAGCTCCTCCTGCGCCTCGCAGAGCTTGCGGATCTCGGCGTGGGCGAGCTCGAACGCCTCGAGGAGCGTCTCCTCGGGCACCTCGTCCGCGCCGGCCTCCACCATCGTGAGGCCCTCCTTCGTGCCGACCACGATGAGGTCGAGCGTCGACTCCTCCTCGACCTCGGGGAGGGTCGGGTTGACGACGAGCTCGCCGCCGATCATGCCGATGCGCACGGCCCCGACCGGCCCGAGGAAGGGCAGCGGGGAGATCATGAGCGCCGCGGAGGCGCCGTTCATCGCGAGGATGTCGTGCGGCGTCACGAGGTCGGCCGAGAGGGTGGTGCAGATGACCTGCACCTCGTTCCGGAAGCCCTTCGGCCAGAGCGGCCGGATCGGGCGGTCGATCATGCGCGCGGTGAGGATCGCCTTCTCGGTCGGGCGCCCCTCTCGCTTGAAGAAGCCGCCGGGGATCTTCCCGGCGGCATACATGCGCTCCTCGACGTCGACGGTGAGCGGGAAGAAGTCCGCGCCCTCCCGCGCTTCGAGACGGCCCTGCGCGGTGGCGAGGACCATGGTGTCGCCGCTCGAGACGACGACGGCGCCGTCGGCCTGCTTGGCGAGGCGCCCCGTGTCGAAGACGATCTCGGCGCGTCCGACTTCCGTCGTGACCGACGCCTTGGCTGGTGCAATGGTGCTCATGTGCTCCTTCTCCTTCTGGGAGACGGAGCGGAGGTTTGAGGCAGGCCCGGCCGGGACGGCGCCGTCCCGGATCTCCCTCAAACTTCCACCCGGTCTCCCGGGTCGTGTGGCCCGACTGGCGGGCGGGTCGGAGGGTCCGGGGTCCGCCTACCTCCTCAGGCCGAGTTCCTGGATCAGCGCCCGGTAGCCGTCCAGGTCCCGCTTCTGCAGGTAGTTGAGGAGGCGGCGGCGCTGGCCGACGAGCTTCAGGAGCCCGCGGCGGGAATGGTGGTCCTTGCGGTGGGTCCGCAGGTGCTCGGTGAGCTGGTCGATCCGCTTCGTGAGGAGGGCGATCTGTACCTGCGGCGAGCCCGTGTCCGCCCCGGTCCGTCCGTGGCGGTCGAAAATCTCCCTCTTGGCGTCCTTCGTTAGCGTCACGACGAGCCGTAGGCTAGCAAAGGTGTCCGTTCCCCCCGGCGTAGCGGCAGGCCATCCGGCTACGGCGGAAGCCGGCCTCGAGGTGCTCGCGGACGGCGGGACGGCCGCGGATGCCGCCGTCGCCGCCGCCCTCGCGTCCTGCGTCGCGGAGACCGTGATGACGGGGATCGCGGGCGGAGGCTTCGCCCTCTGGCTGGACGCGGACACGCGGCGCGCCCAGGTCCTCGACTTCTTCGTGGCCATGCCCGGCCTGGGGCGCCCGCCCCAGGAGCCGGAGCTCGAGGAGCTGGCTGTCCCGTTCGGCGAGGAGCTCGTGCACTACTTCATCGGCGCGGCCACGTGTGCGGTCCCGGGCGTCCCCGCCGGGCTCGACGAGCTCTGGCAGCGCTTCGGCGTGCTCCCCTGGCAGCGGCTCGTGGAGCCGGCGCTGCGGCTGGCCCGCGACGGCGTGCCCATGCCGCCCGCCCACGCCGCCTGCCTCGCCATGCTCGCGCCGGTCATGACGATGCGCGAGGGCGGCCGCATCTACGCGCCGGGCGGTCGGCTCCTCCAGGCGGGCGAGCGGCTCCAGCAGCCCGGGCTCGTCGCGGCGTTCGAGGTCGTGGCCGAGGAGGGCCCGCGGACCTTCTACGAGGGCACGATGGCGGAGGCGCTCCTCGAGCTCACGGAAAGGCGCGGCGGCTTCCTGACGCCGGACGACCTCGGCGCGTACCGAGTGGCGTGGCTGCCCACCGTCGGCACGGAGTACGCGGGCGCGCGCGTCGAGACGCGAGGCGGCCTCTCGGGCCTCGTCGACACGCTGGCCACTCTGCCCCCGCTCCGCGGCATGCCGCCGGCGGAGCGGGCCCTGACGCTCGCCCGCCTGCTGGCGGCACCGCCGTTCAGCGGGCGCACCTACGAGCACACGACGAACGTCTGCGTCGTCGACCGCACGGGGAACGCCTGCGTCGTCACGACGAGCCTGGGCCTCGGCTCGGGCGACTTCCTGCCCGGCTACGACGTCCACCTGAACAGTATGCTGGGCGAGGCCGACCTCCTGATCGGCCCGCTCGAGGCGGGACGGCGCATGGAGAGCATGATGTCCCCCACCGTCGCGCTGGACGGCGAGGGGCTCGTGCTCGTCGCCGGCGCCGCGGGAGGGACGCGCCTGCGGCCGGCGCTCGCCCAGGTCCTCTCCGGGATCCTCGACGAGGAGCTGCCGCCGCAGGAGGCGGTCGACCGCCCCCGTCTCCACTCGACGGGCCACCTCGTGCACCTGGAGCCGGGCTTCGACGAGAGCGCGGTGGACGCGCTCCTCGAGCAGGGGTACGACGTGCGCCTCTGGGAGGCGCGCCACCACTACTTCGGCGGCGTCAGCGTGGCTGCCAGGGCGGGCGCGGCTGCGGATCCTCGGAGAAGCGGAGCGGCTCTGCAGTTGGGCTGAACGCCTGCTCGGTCGGGATCCAGCCCACGTAGCTGCACCGGGGGCAGCCCGGGTTGTCGCTCGCCGTCCCGCCTCCCAGCGGCTTGCGGTAGACCGAGCCGCAGCCGAGACAGCGAACCGAGAACGCTGTGGAGGGACTCATGTACAGAGAGAGACGCTCGTGACGCGGAAAACTTGCGCGTTCCGTTACGAGCCGGGGCGCGTCGCAGCGCGCGCGGCCTCGACGTCGCGGGCGATCTGCGCCACGAGGTCGTCCTCGCTCGCGAAGGCTCGCTCCTCGCGCAGCCGCTCCCAGAGCTCGAGCCGGAGCCGCCGGCCGTACAGGTCGCCCTCGAAGTCGAGCAGGAACGCCTCCACCCGGCGCTCGCTGCCGCCGTAGTGCGGGTTCACCCCCACGGACGCGGCGGCGCGGCGGCCGAGGGTCTCCCCCGCGTAGATCCCGTACGCGGGCACGAGCGCGTGGGCGTCGAGGGCGAGGTTGGCCGTCGGGAACCCGAGCGTCCCCCCGCGCTGGTCGCCGGCGACGACGAGGCCCTTGAGCTCGAACGGGCGGCCGAGCAGCCCGGCCGCGCCCCGGAGGTCTCCCTCGTGCACGAGCTCGCGGACGAGGCTGGACGAGACGCCCTCGAGGAGCGGCACGGGCCGCACCTCCAGCCCGAGGCGCCGGAGGAGCCCGACGTCGCCGCGGCGCCCGGCCCCGAAGCGGAAGTCCTCCCCGGTCACGACGACTCGCGTCCCGATCGCGCCGAGGACGTCGGCGACGAAGGTCTCCGGCTCCTTCCGCGAGAGGTCCAGCGTGAACTCGACGACGAGCAGCTCGTCCGGCCCGATCTCGCGGATCAGCTCGATGCGCCGCTCCAGGCTCGTGATCAGCTCGACCTCGTAGCCGAGCACGAGGCGCGGATGCGGGTCGAACGTCACGACCGTCGAGCGCAGGCCGGTCGCCGCGGCCGCCTCGATTACGGCGCGGTGTCCGCGGTGCACCCCGTCGAAGGTCCCGATCGCGACCGCGCGCTCGGCGGCCTCGAGCTCGGGGGCGGAACGCGCGACGATCACGCTGCCTCCTCGGGAAGCTCCCGCAGGGCCGGCACCGGCGACGGGAGCAGCCAGAGGGCGCCCGCGATCGCCCCGATGGTCGCGACCCACAGGGTCGGGCGCACGCCGATCCAGGCGCCGAGCGCGCCGCCGACGAGCGAGCCGATGGGCCGGATGCCCCAGTTGACGAAGTTGAACGCCCCCCAGGCCCGCGAGCGGAGTCGGTCGGGGGTAAGCGCGTACATGATCGAGCCGCCGTTGATGTCGAGAATCATGACGCCCATCCCGGCGAAGAACTCGGCCGCGAAGAGCATCCCGATGATCAGCGCGCGCGGCCCGTCGGCGAGCGGAACGAGCACTAGCGGGGCGGGAAAGAGGACACAGCCCAGGAGGAAGGCGTTCCCGACACCCAGCACGCGTGCAACGCGCGTGGCGATGGTCGCGCCGAGGATCCCGCCGACCGCGCCCGCTCCCAGGATCAGCCCGAGCGTGCCGGCCGCCACGCCGAGCGTGCGGGTGGCGTAGAGGACGAACAGCGCGTGGAATGCGTAGTTGAAGAAGTTGAGCGTCGCCGTGGCGGACAGCGCCGGCCGGAAGATCGAATTGCCCCCGATGAAGCGCAGCCCCTCGGCCACGCGCGTCCGCATCCCGCCCTCCACCTCCTCGACCGGAGCCTCGGGCGCGCCGACCTGCGCCAGGAACGCGGCCGACCCGAGGTACGAGACCGCGTCGGCGAGGATCGCGAACGGCGCGCTGAAGGCCTGGACGAGGACACCGCCGACACTCGGCCCCGCGACGTTCGAGAACGAGCGGCTGCCGTGGATGAGCGAGTTCCCCTCGAGGTACTGCTCGCGCGGCGTGACCGAGACGAACACGGTCGGGTACGACAGGTCGAAGAAGACGGCGAAGCAGCCCGTCAGGAAGGCGACGGCATAGAGATGGCCGAGGGTCAGGGCGTCGAAGCCGAACGCGATGGGCACGGTTGCGAGCAGGGCAGCCCGTGCGAGGTCGCACCCGATCAGGATGCGCCTCCGCCGCGCGACGCGGTCGAGCCAGACGCCGGCCGGGAGCGAGAGGAGGAGATGCGGGATCAGCGCGGCCGCGCCCAGAAGGCCCATCTGTGCGGGCCCGGCGTCGAGCTCGAGCACGGCGACGAGCGGAAGCGCGATGTACGTGATCTGGTCGCCGAGCAGCGAGACCGACTGCCCGAGCCAGAAGTTGCGGAACTCGCGCTCCCGGAGGAGCCTCATCCGACCACGGTCTCCGGGCGGACGACGCCGTCGCCCCCGATTCCGACGGCGACCAGCTCCCCGTCGCCGGTCCAGAGCGCGATCGGGCCGTCGCCGGGATCGGCCAGCGGGCGGCCGGAGCGAACGAGCGCCGCCTCCTCGTCCTCCAGCCGCCGCTCGGGCAGGTGGACGAGGGCGGCCAGGAGCGGCAGGACGCGTCCCTCGTCGGCGTTCTCGACGCGGAACGGGCCGACCGCCGTGCGGCGGAGCCAGCGGCAGTGGCCGCCGAGCGCGTCGGCGATCGAGCGCACGTAGGTCCCGCTCGAGACGCGCAGGTCGAGCTCCACGAGCGGCGGCGTGTAGCGGACGATCCGCAGCACGTGGATCTCGGAGCGGCGCAGGGGCATCTCGACGGCGACGCCTCGGCGGTGGAGACGGTAGGCCCGCTCCCCCTCGATCTTGACGGCGGAGGCCTGCGGGATCGGCAGCTCCACCTCGCCCTCGAGCAGGCGGATCTCACGCTCGGAGGCTACGGGCGTCTCCTCGACGACCTCGCCCTCGCCGTCGCCGGTGGACGTGCGCAGGCCGAGCCGGATCTCCGTCCGGTAGCGCTTGTCGAGGCCGACGAGGTAGCGCGCCAGGCGCGTCCCGCGGCCCAGGAGCACGAGCAGGAGCCCCGTCGCGAGCGGGTCGAGCGTCCCGACGTGCCCCGCCTTCGTCCGGTACGTGTCGCGGAGGAGCTTGACGACCGCGAAGGAGGACGGCCCGGCGGGCTTGTCCACGAGCACGAGCCCCGCTGTCCGCTGTGCGTGCACGGCGTCCCAGTCTAGGCGCCGCCGGAGCGAGCACCGGGGGAGCTTGTGTTCCACGCACACAAAGTGCGGCAGGCGCTCCTCGTGGGCCCTGCAGAGCCCCGGACCGGCCATCCGGGCCGAGGCCGACCTCGTGCCCGTGAAACACAAGCACGAGCGGGGCTGTGGGCGGCTAGCTCTCGGCGCCCGCCGAGTTCGTGCGCCCCTGGGCGAGGAACTCGCGGCGGATGAACTCGGTGATCTCGTCGACCGAGGCCTCGCTCGAGAATCCGGCCGCCTGCCGGTGCCCTCCTCCCCCGCTCTTGCGGGCGATGGCGGAAACGTCGATCCCCTCGGCGCGCGTGCGCAGGCTGATGCGGCGCGTCGGCCCGTTCTGGGTGGGCGGCTCGCGGATGAGCGCCACGAGCTCCGTGCCCTCGACCGCCCGCAGGAAGTCGATGATCCCCTCGGCGAAAGGCTCCTCGGCCCCGGCCGCGTGGAAGTCCGAGCGCTCGAGGTCGGAGACGATGATGCGGCCGCCCTCGACCACCCTCGCCTTGTCGAGCGCGCGCGCCAGGAGCTTGATCTTGGCGAAGGCGACGTTCTCGTAGACGTCCTGAAAGACCCGGTGGACGTTCGCGCCGGCCTCGACGAGCTCCGCTGCGAGCCGGAGCGCCCGCGGTGTCGTGTTGGCGTACTGGAAGCGCCCTGTGTCGGTGACGACGGCGATGTAGAGCGCCTCGGCGATCTCGGGCGTCAGGCGCACGTCGAGCGTCGAGAAGACGTCCCGCAGGATCTCACCCGTCGAGGACGCGTCCGGGACGACGAGGTTGACGTCGCCGAAGCGCGAGTTGTCGTGGTGGTGGTCGATGTCGACGACGAGCGGAGCCGCCTCGAGCAGCCCGGGATCGGGGCCGAGGCGGCGCTCGTTGGCGCAGTCGAGGGCGAGCACGACCCGCTCGGCCGCGTCCTCGGGCGGCGTGCGGCGGACACGGTCGAGCTCCATGAACCCGTACTCGTGCGGAAGCGGCACGCTGCCGGACAGGTACATGACCGCATCCTTGCCGAGCTGCTCGAGCGCGAGGCTCATCCCCAGGATGGAGCCGAGCGCGTCGCCGTCGGGGTTCTCGTGGGTCGTGACCAGGAAGCGGTCGTGGGAGCGGATCGCCTCCGCGACCCCGTCGAGATCAGCTGTCTGCATCTTCATCTGGGGCAAGCTCGTCAATGAGCCTGGAAAGCCGCATCCCCCGTTCGACGGTCGGATCGTACTCGAAGGCCAGCTGGGGGGTTCGCTTCAAGCGTAGCTCGCGGTTGATCGCCGCCTGCAGGACGCCATGCGACGAGTTGAGCCCCGCGAGCGACGCCTCGCGCTTGCGTTCCGACCCGAGCACGCTGACGTAGACGGTGGCCTGGCGGAGATCGGGGCTCGTGACGACGCCGGTCACCGTGACGAAGCCGATCCGGGGGTCCTTGAGCCCGCCGATCTGCTCCGAGAGCACCTCCCGGATGGCGCCGTTGACCCTCCGCATCCGGTCAGTCATCGAGCGTCACCACCTCCCGCTCGACCCCGAGGAGCTCGAACGCCTGCGAGGCGAGGTAGCGCTCCACGCCGTCCAGGAGGCCGCCGAGCTCGGAGTGCCCGCGCGCCACGCAGGCGATCGTGAGGCGGGCGCGCTGCCAGACTTCGTGATGGTCGACCTCGGCCACCGAGGCGCCGAAGCGGCGCTGGAGCTGCGCCTTCACGGAGAGGAGCTCCTTCCGCTTCCCCTTCAGCGAGTGGTTGTCCGGGAAGTGGAGCTCCGCGGACAAGATGCCGACGTAGCCGGAGCCCATGGCGGGCCGGGCTACTCGGAGGCGTCGGCGTCGGGCTCGGGCTCGGGCTCCGAGGGGCCGCCGCCGTTGCCGGCGACCGAGAGGTCGGTGCGCTCCACCTGCTGCGTCTCGAAGGCCTCGAGCACGTCGCCTTCCTTCACGTCGTTGAAGCCGTCGAGGAGGATTCCGCACTCGAAGCCCTCCTGCACCTCGCGGACGTCGTCCTTGAAGCGCTTGAGCCCGGCGATCGTGGTCTCGTAGATGACCGCGCCCTCGCGGACGACCCGCACCTGCGCGTTGCGGCGGATGGTGCCGCTCGTGACGTAGCAGCCGGCGATGACGCCGATGCGCGAGGCGCGGAAGAGGGCCCGCACCTCGGCCTCGCCCAGGATCTGCTCGCGCGTCTCCGGGGAGAGCATGCCAACGAGGGCCTGGTTGATGTCGTCCGTGAGCTGGTAGATCACCCGGTAGGTGCGCAGGTCGACACCTTCGCGCTCGGCCAGCGACCGCGCCTCCGCGTTGGGGCGGACGTTGAAGCCGAGGACGACCGCGTTCGAGGCGGAGGCGAGCATCACGTCGCCCTCCGTGATGCCGCCGATCCCGGTGTGGATCACGTTGACGCCCACCTCGGGGTGGTCGATCTTGCCGAGCTCGCCCACGACGGCCTCGATGGAGCCCTGTACGTCGGCCTTGACGATGAGGTTGAGCTCCTGGACGGCGCCCGCCTCCATGTGCGTGAAAAGGTCCTCGAGCGACACGCCCTTCTTGGCGGTCCGTGCGAGCTGCTCGGCACGCACACGCTGGCCGCGCAGCTGCGCGAGATGGCGGGCCTGGCGCTCGTTCTCGACCACGCGGGCGGGCTCGCCGGCCGCGGGCGGCTTGTCGAAGCCGAGGATCTCGACGGGGGTCCCCGGCGTGGCCTCCTTCGCCTTCTCGCCGCGGAAGTCGAGGAGCGCGCGCACCTTGCCCCAGGCGTCGCCGGCGACGATCGCGTCGCCGACGTGCAGCGTGCCGCGCGAGACGAGCATGGTGGCGACAGGCCCGCGGCCCACGTCGAGGCGGCTCTCGATGATCGGCCCGGAGCCCTCCGCCTTGGAGTTCGCGCTCAGCTCGAGCTCGGCGTCGGCGACGAGGAGGATCTTCTCGAGGAGGTCGTCCAGGCCCTGGCCGCTCTTCGCCGAGACGTCGGCGAACTGCGTCTCACCGCCCCACTCCTCGGGCTGGAGCCCCTGCGCGACGAGCTCCTGCCGCACGCGCTGCGGGTTGGAGTCCTCCTTGTCGACCTTGTTCACGGCCACGACGATCGGCACCTCCGCCGCGCGGGCGTGGTTGATGGACTCGACCGTCTGGGGCATGACGCCGTCGTCGGCGGCAACCACGAGGACGGCGATGTCCGTCACCTTGGCCCCCCGCGCCCGCAGCGCGGTGAAGGCCTCGTGGCCCGGCGTGTCGAGGAAGGTGACCCGGCGGCCGTCGTGGTCGATCTGGTACGCGCCGATGTGCTGCGTGATGCCGCCCGCCTCGGTCTCCACGACCGCGCTCGACCGGATCGCGTCCAGGAGCGTCGTCTTGCCGTGGTCGACGTGGCCCATGATGGTCACGACGGGCGGGCGCGCGGTGAGGTCGTCCGGGTCGTCCTCGTAGGCCTCGGGCTCGAGCTCTTCATCGTCCGCGTGCTTGATCTCCACCTCGCGCGGCGGCTTGAGCTCGGCCGCGACGAGGGCGATCGCCTCGTCGGAGAGCGACTGCGTGATGGTGACCATCTCGCCCGCGCCCATCATGATCTTGATGATCTCGGGCACCGGGACGCCCAGAGCCGCGGAGAGCTCCTTCACGGTTGCGCCCGAGTTGACCTTGACCGGGCCGGTCGGCTGCGCCGGCGGCTGCTGAGGTTCGCGCGGCGGCTGCTTGACGCCGTCGCGCTGCGGGCGGTCCGGGCGCGGACGCGCGGCCTGGG
>JBOHAK010000203.1:0-9783 GCA_050697795.1 Gaiellaceae bacterium | reverse complement strand
AGCTTGACGCCCTGATTCACGGGCGGTAGGTGCCCCTCGGTCATTCCGTGCTGCATCGCCTGGGCGACGCCCTCGCCGGGGAACATCTCCTGGCTTGCGAAGCGGTCCGGGCGAGCGGCCGCCGAAGCGGCGAGCATGAGCGCCGCGAGCATGCCAAGGAGAAGGAATCGATACCTGCCTTTCATAACTCCTCCCAGGGTTGGTGGTGGAGGGCGTTTATACCGCGCCGCAGGGCAAAAGTGAATACCCGCACGAAGAGTGGGAAGATCGGTGTCGCCAGGAGCCGCCCGCCGTCGTGGCCCGAGGCCGTTGCAGCTCTGATAATGAGACGCCGATGACGCCTCGGACGGTCAGCCTCGCGGAAGCCCGCCGCATCGCTGTGCGGGCGTACGGAGCGAGAACGGCGGATGGCGCGCCCATCCGGACGCTGCAGGCGGCAGCGTCCCGGACCGGGTCAACTTCCTGTCGCCCTTCGACCGCCTGATCCACGACCGTGACCGCGCGGAGGCGCTCTTCGACTTTCGTTACCGCCTCGAGATGTACGTCCCCCGGACCAAACGGGAGTACGGCTACTACGTGCTCCCGATCCTCGTGGGTGACCGGCTCGTCGGACGCGTCGAGCCGCGGCTCGACCGGAAGAGGGAACCCTCGAGGTCCTGGGCGCGTGGGGAGACACCTCCCGTCTCGACGAGGCGCTCGCGAGCCTGGCCGCCTTCGTGGGAGCCACGCGGACGGCGGCTGACGTTCCGGCTCGAGCTCGCGGACGGTAGTTCACCGCAGCCCGATGAGTCTTCCCCCGGATGCGAGCGGGTCGAGCACCGGTCCATGCTCGAAACGGTGGCGCCGTGAGTGAACAGTTCGAACCTGGAGTCGACATCTACTGGCTCCCGCTCGGCGCGGGCGGCCGCTCGGTGCGGCTGAACGGACGCGTCTTCGAGGCCCTGGCAGCGCTGCTCGAGCGGCGGCCGCCCTGCGACCTCTACCACTCGGCGCTCGAGGTGCGCGTACCGGAGGGCCGCTTCGTGATCGAGATGACGCCGATCCCGGACGGCAACGGCGCCGAACGCGGCGTTGTCGCCGAGGGTTCGGTCGGAGCCCGCCGGGCCGGACGTTTCCGGATCTTCCGCTACGAGGTGCGCCGCTCGTGCGGGGGGACCATCCCCGACGTCGGCGAAGCAGTCGAGAGTCCGCAGCGCCTCACGGACGATCCAGCTCTGGCGCGCCGGGTGCTCGACCTGGCTCCTCACGTTCCCACGCCGGTCTGGGGTCGCGACGAGCTCGGTGCGGGCGAGATGTGGAACTCCAACTCGCTGATCGCCTGGCTCATCGCGGGCTGCGGCCTCGCCGCCGAGTCGATTCACGCGCCGGCGGGTGGGCGCGCTCCGGGCTGGCGTTCTGGGCTCGCAGTGGCGCGGCGCCACGCGGCGCCCTCCGCGACGGTGACACCAAGCCTTTCGAGGAGACCGCCTCCTCAGTTGCGTTCGATGAGCTCGACCCTGTAGCCGTCGGGGTCGCGGACGAACGTCAGGCGCGAGCCGCCCTCGCGGACGGTGTAGGGAGCGCGCTCGGGCTCGATGCCCTGCTCGGCGAGCCGCGCGAGGGTCGCGTCGATGTCGTCGACCGTGAGCGCGATGTGGCCATACGCCGTGCCGAGCTCGTACGAGTCGACGCTGAAGTTGTACGTCAGCTCGAGCTCGGGCAGCTCCCGGCCCGGCACGCCCAGAAAGTAGTTGACCGCCTCGTCCCGGATGGGCAGCTCGCGTCTCTTCTCCAGGCCGAGCGCCTCGTAGAACGCCACCGACCGCTCGGGATCGGTGACGCGATAGCAGGTGTGGATGAGCTCCATGCCGTCAGGCTACTACGACCGCTCCTCCTGAAGGTCCTCGCGGACGATCCCGTAGTTGATCCCGTCCACCCACTCGCCGTGGCGCCGGTAGGCCTTGCGCCTCACGCCCTCCTTCACGAAGCCGGCGCGCTCGAAGTGCCGCAGCGCGCGCTCGTTGAATCCGTAGACCTCGAGCTGGACGCGGTGGTAGTCGAGGTCGAAGACGAGGTGGCGCACGAGGAGTCGCGTCGCTGCCGTCGCGAGCCCGCGGCCGCGGTAGCGTGGCTCGAGCATCACCGCGTGGAGGTACGCGATACGGCTCCGGCGGTTCGCGACGTCGAAGGCGATCACGCCGGCGCGCTCCCCGTCGGCCTCGATCACGAAGCGCCCGTGGAGGTGCGGCTCCTCGCCCGAGAGGCGGATTGCCTCGCGGAGCTCCTCCTCGTCCCGCGCGGGGACCGCCGCCATGAACGGCTCGACCTCCTCGTGCCCGGCCAGGCCCGCCCAGAACGTCACGTCCGCGAGGCCGGCGCGCCGGATGCCGAAGCCCTCGCCGTCGAGGACGTCCGTCACGGTTGCGGCGTCGCCGGAGCGGCCTCGCGGGCCCTGCGCCGGCGCTGGAGGAGCCCGCGGCCGACCCCGGAGCCCAGCGCCACGCCCGCGAGGATGAGGACGAGCCCGAGCGCGGCATTCAGCGTGATCTCCTCGTCGAGGATGAGGACGCCGTAGAGGAGCGCCGTCGGCGGGAGCAGGTACGTGACGAGCGACGAGCGCGCGGCACCGTACAGGTTGAGCATCCGGTAGAAGAAGAGCAGCGCGACGGCAGTGGCGAGCACGCCGAGCGCCACGATGGAGCCGATCGCCTCCCAGCTCGGCAGCTCGTCCGGGAGCTGGAGGAGCGCGAACGGGAGCAGGATGACGGCTCCCGTCAGCGACGAGATCGTCGCGGTGACGAGCGGGGACGTCTGCGAGTAGTTGTGCTGGACGAAGTGGTTTGCTCCGGCGTAGGAGAGCGACGCGGCGACGACGGCGAGCGTGCCCGCGACGGCCAGCCAGCCGCCCTCGGGATTTAGCCCGGTGAGGACGCCGACGCCGACGAGCCCGACGAGGATCCCGGCCAGCCGAACGCCGCGCACGCGCTCGCTCGGGTTGAAGCGGAGTGCGAGCAGGACGACGAAGATCGGCACGGAGGCGTTGGCGATCGCCGCGATGCCCGAGTCGATGTGCTTCTCGCCCCAGGCGATGAGGGTGAATGGCAGCGCTGCGTTCAGGAGCCCGACCCCGAACGCGCGCCAGCCCGTCGCGCGGACCTCCTCGACGGCATCCCGCCGCCCGAGCCGCCAGACGATCAGCGGGACGAGCACCGCGCTCGCGAGCACGAGGCGGAAGAACATCATCGCGGTCGGCTCGACCTCGTCCACCGCGACCTTGATGAAGAGGTAGGACGCCCCCCAGATCGCGGCGACGATCGCCAGGAGAGGCACGTAACCGCGGAGCACCCAGAGAGGCTACCTAGACCACTTGCGCCCTTCCCTCGCGGTCCTGCGAGGACGCTAGAGTGGGAGTCTCCTTTGAGCTCCGTGGCGGAACAGCCGCTCCACCGCGCGCTCGGCCTCACGGACGGGGAGTTCGACCGTATCCGGGATCTCCTCGGGCGCGGCCCGAACGACTTCGAGCTGGGGGTCTTCTCGCTGCTCTGGTCGGAGCACTGCGGCTACAAGCATTCGGCGCTCCTCCTGCGGCGCTTCCCCACCGAGGGGTCGATCGTGCTCCAGGGCCCGGGCGAGAACGCTGGCGTCGTCGACCTCGGCGACGGCGAGGCGTGCGCGTTCAAGGTCGAGAGCCACAATCACCCCTCGGCGGTGGAGCCGTTCCAGGGCGCGGCGACCGGGGTGGGCGGGATCCTGCGCGACATCGTCGCCATGGGCGCGCGACCGGTGGCGCTCCTCGACGGTCTCCGCTTCGGGCAGCCCGGCTTCGCCTTCGACAGCGCCGTCGGCGGCATCGGTCACTACGGGAACTGCGTCGGCGTCCCGACCGTCGGCGGCGAGGCCGTCTTCGACGAGGCCTACGGCTCGAACCCGCTCGTGAACGCGATGTGCGTCGGCCTCCTCCCGGCCGAGCGGCTGACCCGCGCGCGGGCGACGGGCGCCGGGAACTTGGTCGTCCTCTACGGGGCGACCACCGGGCGCGACGGCATCGGGGGCGCGAGCGTGCTCGCGAGCCAGGAGCTCTCCGACGAGGACGAGGACAAGCGCCCCACAGTCCAGATCGGCGATCCGTTCACCGGCAAGAAGCTCATCGAGGCGAGCCTCGAGCTCGTGGAGCGCGGGCTCGTCGCGTCGCTCCAGGACTGCGGCGCGGCCGGGCTCGCGTCCTCGCTCGCCGAGATGGCGGGCCGCGGCGGCGCCGGAATCGACGTCCACCTCGACCGCGTGCCGCTGCGCGAGCCCGACCTCGAGCCCGTGGAGATCGTCGTCTCCGAGAGCCAGGAGCGCATGGTGGCCGTGGTGACGCAGGAGCGGCTCGCGGACGTCGAGGCGGTCTGCGCGCGCTGGGAGCTGCACTGCGCCGAGGTCGGCGTCGTCACGGAGTCCGGGCTGCTGCGCGCCTTCAACGACGACGAGGAGGTCGGCGCCGTCCCGGTCGTCCACCTGACGGAGGAGGCGCCGCGCTACCGCGTCCGGCCGGTCCCGCGGGCGCTCGCGGAGCCGATCGAGCACCCGCCGATCCGGGCCGAGCCCGAGGAGCTGCTCGCGCTGCTCGGCTCCCCGAACGTCCGCAGCCGCCGGCCCGTGTTCGAGCGCTACGACCACCTCGTCGGCTCGCGCACGGTGCGGCGGCCCGGCCTCGACGCCGCCGTGCTGCGCCTGCGGCCTTCGCTCCGGGGGATCGCGGTCTCGCTCGACGGGCCGGGGAGCGCCGCAGCGCTCGACCCGCGCACGGCCGGCGCCCGCGTCGTCTTCGAGGCGGCGAGGAACGTGGCCTGCGCAGGCGGCAGGCCCCTGGCGGTCACCGACTGCCTCAACTTCGGGAGCCCCGAGAAGCCGGAGGTCGCCTGGGAGCTCACCGAGGCGATCGAGGGGATGGCGCGCGCGTGCGAGGTCCTCGGCGTGCCGGTCGTCTCCGGCAACGTGTCGCTCTACAACGAGACGGACGGGAGCGCCATCCCGCCGACGCCGGTCGTCGGCTGCGTCGGTCTCGTGGGCGACGTGCGCCGGGTGCCCGGCGCCTGGCACGAGGGCGACGTCGTTCTCGTCGCCGGCGGCGGGGGCGTCTCGCTCGACGGCTCGGAGTACCAGGCCCGGTTCCTGGGCGGGCCCGCCGGGCGCCCGCCGCCGCCCGACTACGCCGCCGAGGCGGCGCTCGTCCACTTCCTGTGGCGCGCCGCGCCCGGGCTCTCGGCCGCGCACGACACCTCACACGGCGGGCTCGCCGTCGCACTCGCCGAGCTGGCCCTCCATGCCGGCCTGGGCGTCGAGCTCGAGCTGGCGGCCGACGCCGGCGAGTGGTTCGGCGAGGGAGCGGGCCGCGCCGTCCTCGCCTGTCCGCCGGAACGGGCCGAGGCGCTCGAGGGCGTCACGCTGCGGCGGATCGGCGTCGTGGGCGGCGACCGGGTGCTCGGCACCTCGCTCGCCGAGCTCAGCGCCGCCTACGAGGGTCACTCCTGATGTGCGGCATCTTCGGCATCCACGCACCGGAGCGGGACGTCGCGCGCCTCTCGTACTTCGGGCTCTTCGCGCTCCAGCACCGCGGCCAGGAGTCGGCGGGGATCGCTGTCTCCGACGCCGGTCGCCTCACGGCCCTGCGCGACATGGGCCTCGTCACGCAGGCGTTCTCCGAGCAGAAGCTGCGCGGCCTGCGGGGGCAGACGGCGATCGGGCACTGCCGCTACTCGACCACGGGCTCGACGCACTGGGCCAACGCCCAGCCGATCGTGCAGCACGGGCCCGCGCGCACGGTCGCGCTCGCCCACAACGGCAACCTCACGAACACCGGCGAGCTCCGCGCCGAGCTCCTGCGCGAGGGGGCACGGCTCTCCTCCACGTCGGATACGGAGGTGATCGCCGCCCTGATCGCCCGCGACCCGCGGCCGCTCGAGGAGGCCGTGGCCGCGACGATGGCGCGCATCGAGGGGGCGTTCTCCGCCGTGCTCCTCTCCGAGGGCAAGCTCATCGGGTTCCGCGACCCCGACGGCATCCGGCCGCTCGGTCTCGGGCAGCTCGAGGGGGACCCGCTGCTCGCCTCGGAGACGTGCGCGTTCGACCTGATCGGAGCCGAGCCGGTGCGGGAGCTCAGGCCCGGCGAGCTCGTCGTCGCCGACGCGGAGGGCGTGCGCACCGAGCAGGCCGTCGAGCCACGCGGGAGCGGCGCGCTCTGCATCTTCGAGTTCATCTACTTCGCGCGGCCGGACTCGACCCTGCGCGGCGTCGAGCTGCACGGAGCGCGCGTGCGCATGGGCGAGCGGCTCGCGGCCGAGGCGCCGGTCGAGGCGGACCTCGTCATGGCCATCCCCGACTCCGGCACGCCGGCCGCGATCGGGTTCGCACGCGCGAGCGGGATCCCGTTCCAGGAGGGGCTGATCAAGAACCGCTACGTCGGGCGCACGTTCATCCAGCCCGACCAGGGCCTGCGCGAGCGCGGCGTGCGCATGAAGTTCAACCCGCTCGGCGAGGTGCGCGGAAAGCGCGTCGTCGTCGTGGACGACTCGATCGTGCGCGGCTCGACGACGCGCCAGATCGTGGCGATGCTGTTCGAGTCGGGCGCCGAGGAGGTGCACGTCCGCATCTCCTCACCGCCGATCGTGTCGCCCTGCTTCTACGGGATCGACATGGCGGGCGAGGACGAGCTGATCGCCGCCACGCGCTCCGTCGAGGACGTGCGGGACGAGATCGGGGCGAGCTCGCTCGCGTACCTCTCGCTCGAGGGGCTCCAGGAGGCGACGAGGCGTTCAGCAGACTCGTTCTGCCGGGCGTGCCTGACCCGCGAGTACCCGACGCGGATCCCCGACGACCTGCGGCTCGCGAAGCTTCGCTTCGAGCGCGCGCCCGCCTGAGCGGCGCGACCAGGGCGGCGCCTACTGCTCGGCGCCCGGCGTCGTTCCGGCGCTCAGTCGAGGCCGCCGACGTCGAGCACGACCGTCTTCAGGTCGGTCATGTCGAGCATCGTGTAGCGCCCGCCGATCCGGCCCCAGCCGGTGCGCGTCCCGGAGGCGCCGCCGAACGGCTCGTGCGCCTCCCAGTAGTCGGTCGAGTCGTTGACGACGACGTTGCCGACGCGGAGGTTGTCGAGGTAGCGGAAGGCGCGCCGGAGGCTGCGGGTGTACACCGCCGCCTGCAGGCCGAGGTGCGAGTCGTTGGCCACGGCGAGCGCCTCGTCGTCGTCCGCGACGGTGATGAGCGGGACGATCGGCCCGAACGTCTCGTCACGGTTGATGAGCGTGTCGACGCCGACCCCGTCGACGACCGTCGGGCGGTAGTAGAGCTTGGTCGGGCGACCGTCGTCGCGCGCGCCGCCGAGCACGATCTCGGCTCCCTTCTCGACCGCGTCCTCGAGGTGCGCGTCCATCTTCTGCGCGGTCGGCTCGTTGTTCATCGGCCCGACGAGCGTCGAGTCGTCGAACGGGTCGCCGAGCTTCCAGCCCTCGGCCTCCTTGACGACCGCGGCCAGGAAGTCGTCATGGACCCTCCGGTCGACGAGCACGCGCTCGGTGGCGCAGCAGACCTGGCCGGCGCAGAAGAAGCCGCCGTAGACGGCGCCCTTCGCCGCCGCCTCGAGGTCGGCGTCCGCGCAGACCACCACCGGCCCGTTGCCGCTCGCCTCGATGAGGGTGCGCTTGAGCCCGGCCGCCTGCACGATCTTCTCCGCCGTCCCGTGCGAGCCGACGAAGCCGACGCAGTCCACGTTCTCGTCGCGGATGAGGCGGGCGCCGACGACTCCGTCGCCGTAGATCACGTTCACGACGCCTTCGGGCAACCCGGCGTCGGCCATGATCTGCATGAAGTTCGCCATCGCGATCGGGGTCCACTCGGACGGCTTCACGACGATCGTGTTCCCGGCGGCGATCCCCGGGGCAATCAGCTCGACCGGGATGAGGGTCGGGAAGTTCCAGGGCGTGATCGCCGCGTAGACGCCGTTCGGCTTGCGGAACGTGAGGATGCGCTTGTTCACGTCCTGCGAGGGGATTACGGCCGTCTCCATGCGCTTCACGTCCTCGGCGGCGAGGCGGAAGTTCTCCGCCGTCTCCTCGATGTCCGGCAGCGCCTCGGCGGTGTACGGCTTTCCCTGCTCGAGGGAGAGCTCGCGTGCGAAGGTCTCCTTGCGCTCCTCGATCAGGTCGGCGATCCGGTGGCAGACCTCGGCGCGCTCCCACGCGGAGAGCGCGGCCCAGCGGGGCTGCGCTTCCCGGGCGGCACGGGCCGCACGCGCGACGTCTTCCTCGCTCGCGTTCGGCGCGTCGGCGAGCGTGTCGCCCGTCACCGGCGAGACGATCGCGCGCGACTCCTCGCCGCCCGCGTCGACCCAGTCGCCCCCGACGAAGTTCTGCAGCGTCCTGACCGTCGTCGCCATCGTGCCGCTCCTCTCAGATCCGTTCCCACGCCTCGTCCAGCACCTGGCGCAGGACGCCCACCATCTCGTCGAACTCCTCCGGCCCGGCCACGAGCGGAGGCGCGAACTGCGCGCACGTCTCGCCGCGGTCGTCGAAGCGCATGTACACGCCGAGCTCGCGCGCCCGCGGCGTCAGGAAGCTCTTGATGAGGTCGTCGCGCTCCGCCGGCGTGAACGTCTCCTTCGTCTCCTTGTCCTTCACGAGCTCCAGCGAGTAGAAGTAGCCGTCGCCGCGCACGTCGCCGACCATCGGGTGCTCGGCGAGGAGCTGGTCGCAGCGCGCACGGAGCTCCGGCCCGAGCCGCTGCGACCGTCCGACGAGGTCCTCCCGCTCGAAGATCTCCAGGTTGGCGAGCGCGATCGCGCAGGAGAGCGGGTGCCCGCCGAAGGTGATCCCGTGCGTGAAGGACGTCTTCGCCTCCGAGAAGAACGGCTCGATGACCTGCGGCGCGGCGACGACGGCGCCGAGCGGCGCATAGGCCGAGGTGATGCCCTTGGCCAGCGTCATCAGGTCGGGCTCGATGCCGTAGCGGGTGCAGCCGAACCAGTCGCCGACGCGGCCGAAGCCGCAGATGACCTCATCCGCGACGAGGAGCAGGCCGTGCGCGTCGCAGATCTCCCGCACCCGCTCGAAGTAGCCGGGCGGCGGCGTGATCGAGCCCGCCGAGTTCTGCACCGGCTCGAGGATGACCGCAGCCACAGTCTCCGGCCCCTCGTTCTCCACGATGGCGTCGATCTCGTCGGCGCAGCGGAGGGTGCACTCGGGCTTCTCGGAGCAGTACGGGCAGCGGTAGCGGTACGGCATCGGCGCGCGCAGGCACCCGGGCAGGAGCGGCTCGAACTGGGAGCGGAGCGCGGGGCTACCGTTCACGGAGAGGGCGCCCAGCGTCGTCCCGTGGTAGGCGCTCCGGCGCGTGACGAACTTGTAGCGGGTGGGCTCGCCGCGCAGGCGGTGGTACTGCCGCGCGATCTTGAGCGCCGACTCGATCGCCTCGGACCCACCCCCGACGAAGAACGTCCGGCCCACGTCGATCGGCACGAGCTCCGCGACCTTCTCCGCCAGCTCGAGCGAGGGCGGCGTCGCGAACCCGACCCAGTTCGTGAAGAAGGGGAGCTCCTCGAGCTGCCGCTTCGCCGCCTCGGCGATCTCGGGCCACGGGCCGTACCCGATGTTCACGCAGTAGAGGGCCGAGAGGGCGTCGAGGTAGCGGTTGCCCTCGGTGTCCCAGATGTGGCAGCCCTCGGCGCGCTCGATCACGAGCCGGCTCGCGCCGGCCGCCGTGAAGTGGCGCCAGAGATGGTCGGTGGTGGCGGCGGTCATGCGATAGTCGCGCCGGATTCAATCAGGC
>JBOHAK010000202.1:0-11631 GCA_050697795.1 Gaiellaceae bacterium | reverse complement strand
GGCGAGGGATTCCCATTCGAGGTCCTTCCGGCGCTGACGCCGGGCTCCGGGGAAGCCCTCATCCTTTCGGCCGGCCTGGCGACGCTCGCTGGCCTTTCAATGGTGGCCAGGGCGTCCGGGACCTCTGTCGGTACCTTGCTGACCACGCGGTTCCTCTTGGCCGGCGTGCCGCCCATCCCCGTGCGCTGCATGGTCGCCGCGGCCGTGAACCGCCCTGCGACCTTGACCGGCGCGGCGGGCGTCGTCACGCACGGCGTCCGCGGCATCCGCACCTCGGGTGGGACGCTCGCCGGGGCGGTCGCCGACGCGCTGGCTGCGGCTGGGGGCGAGCTCAGAGACGGGTTCGTGCACGGCGCGGACGGCGGACGGGGCAGGTTCGGGGACGAGCCCGAGGGCGACACCCCGCTCTGGATGCTCGCGATGCTGCTCGGAACCGTGTATTTCGCCCTCATCAGCGCGTGCATCTGGGTCTCGAAGCGCCGCCGGTGGCATCTCCTGACATGACGGCAAATCCGAAGGGGCACGGGCGGACCCGGTACGTCGGCGCCGGCACGGCGTTCGCGCTCGCCTGTTTGGTCGTCTTTGCGCTCGCGACCGCGCCTGACGCCCGTGCGGCGCCCGCCTGCACGATCACGGGGACTCCGGGCGCGGACGAGCTCGTGGGCACGGGGGGCAGCGACGTCATCTGCGCCCGCGGAGGGGCGGACGTCGTCCGCGCGCTCGGCGGGAACGACCTCCTGCTCGGCGGAGATGGCGCCGACCGCATCTTCGGCGGGCCCGGAGCCGACCGCGTCGTCGGGGGCCTGGGCGTGGACTGGCTCGTCGGCGGGTGGGGAAACGACATCGTGCGGGGCGGGGGCGGGCGAGACAGCCTGTTCGGCCAGCGTGGCGGAGACCGTCTCTTCGGCGGCGGAGGGCGTGACCGCCTCTTCGGAGGGCCCACCCGGGACCTCCTCTACGCCCGCGACGGCACGCGGGAACGGGTTGACGGAGACGGAGGCAACGATTGCGCGCGCATCGACCGCGGCCTCGACGTCCCCGTCAGCGTCCACGCGCTCTTCTGAGCGGGCCTCGCGGGACGCAGAGATCAGCATCCATGCGGGTTCTTGGCGAGAACAGCGCGCGATGGCCCCGGGAGGAGTCGAACCTCCGCATGCGGATTCGAAGCCTGTGGGCGATTGAGCCCGAAACGGCCTGTGTTCATGCGGGGCTAGCAGGCCTCGCTGCGCTCCGTGGGCCAGCGGATGGGCCAGTGGCCGCTGGAGCCGCGCGCCCGTTCGCACCAGGACGGCAGACGATTCAGTTGTGAAGTCGACGCGCCCGGCTGACGCTCAACTGATCGTGATAGAGAGCTCCTTCTCAGTGAAGGCGCCCAGATCGTCGGTGACGCGAACGGTGAATGTGAACGTGCCAGCCGTGGTGGGCGTTCCGGAGATGGTGTTCTCCCCCCTGGGCAGCTCCAGGCCGGGAGGCAGCGCCCCGGCGACCACCGACCAGGTGTAGGGCTGGACCCCACCGCTGGCGAACAGGTTGCCGCAGCAGTAGAACTCGCCGACCGTTCCGCTTGAGAGCGCCTCGGTGGTGATCGTCGGCGCCTCGGGCGGGAGGATCTCGATCGTGAAGGTCTCGGTGTCGGTCGCGCGGGTCTCGTCCTTGACCTGGACCGTGAACGTGAAGCTACCGGCGGTCTTGGGGACTCCGTTGATCAGCCCGGTACTCCCGGCGAAGTCGAACAGCTTCGTACCCGGGGGAACGCGGCCGTCGACGACTTTGAACGACGGTTGCTTGTTCGTCGACGCGCAGCCGGTCACCGTGATGAAGAACGTGAGCTCGGTCCCGACCTGGCCGGTAACCGGGCCGACTTGGGGGTCGATCGTGCACGTCGCGGTCTGTGCGTGTGCGGACGGCGCTCCGAGCACCAGGAGCGGGAGGACAAGAAGCAGGAGCAGCAATCTACGCATGAGGACTCCTCGACCGTGTGGACTACCTCAACGCGCCCGGCTACGTCGAAGCCTGGAATGCTGTCGAGGTGAAATGTAGCGGCGGTCGCCGATCTCTGAGCGGAGGCCGCCCCTCGAACCTGAGTCCGGCCCTCGCCGCCCGCTTCGCCAAGGCCGAACAGTCATCTAGTCGCGGTCGTCGACCGACCATACTGTGGGCAGGGGTACGGGGTGTGGGAACATCTGTTCGTGACCTCCGAAGGCTCCGCCTACGCCCGGCTCCGCATAGATGGTGGCCATGGCCCCGGGAGGAGTCGAACCTCCGCACGCGGATTCGAAGCCTGATGGCCCCAGTGCCGATTTGCAGGGAAGAACCGGCGGATACGCAGGCTGCGCGCCAGGGCGCGCGCCATTCTTGCGGTGCTCGGCGTTCGCATCCCACGAACTCGAGAAGTCGGCTGGTGCCTTCCTGCCGCCTCTCGACCTCAACGGCTTTCGACCCCCTGGTCGGGCGCACCGGACTGAGGCGGTTTTCGAGACCGCCTCGAAACCTTCGATTTGCAGGTAGTTTCGGTCCAGTTCGCCAGTGGGGTTCGCCACTCAGCTAAAAGGCGGTCGCTAGGGCTACGAGCGATCGTCCGCCCCTCCCCGTGTGGACGGCATCGACTCAGATCTGCCACCCGGTGTAGCGGGCGAGGCGGCTGGTCAGCTCCACGAGGTCGCCGGTGATGAGCAGGACGCCGAAGGCGATCAGGAGCGTCGCCGAGGCCAAGCTGACGATCTGCCAGCGGCGCCGGATCCAGCGGACGAGCCCGAGGGAGCGGGTGAACCCGAGGCCGAAGAGGAGGAACGGGAGACCGAGCCCGAGCGAGAAAGCGGCGAGGAGGATCGCCCCTTCGACTGCGCCGCTGCCCCCTGCGGAGAGGGTGAGGATCGCTGCCAGGGTCGGTCCGACGCACGGCGTCCAGCCGATCGCAAACGCGACGCCGACGAGCGCCGCTCCCGGAAGCCCTCCGCCGCCGAGGCCCTCGAGCGGAAGCCGGCGCTCCCAGGAAAGGAGGCCCGGAAGCGGCAGGCCGATGAACGTGATGGCGGCGACGATGATGAACACGCCCGCGACGATCTCCAGGGGACGACGGTTGGCGAGGAGGAAGCTTCCGAACCAGGCCACGCCCGCCCCGAGCGCGACGAACATGGCGGTGAAGCCGGCGACAAACGCTGCCGTGGAGAGCGTGACGCGTCGCGGGTGGTCGCCGAGCTCGTCGAAGCCGACCCCTGAGACGAAGCAGAGGTAGCCGGGCACGAGTGGGAGGACGCAGGGCGAGGTGAAGGAGACGACCCCTGCGGCGAACGCGAGCGCAAGTCCTGCCAGTCCGAGCTCGATCATCTCCCTCGCCGTCTCCTTCCTCGCTCATTGTGTCTGCTCGTCGGCGTGCAGTCCGCCCGCCTGCGCATGTTCATCTCTTCGTAAGCTCCCTTCGGTACCGTGGACGGCGATGCGGCGCCTCGGGCTCGTGGTGCTCGCGCTAGTCGTGCTCGCCGGCTGTGGCGGCGGGGACGGTGGGCGGCAGGTCGACGGCGGGGTCGCCGACCCGACGACGAGCGCTCCGGCCGTGGAGGGAGTCGAGCTCGAGGGGGAGACCCTCGACGGCGCACCGCTCTCGCTTGCCGACCTCCGCGGGAAGCCCGTCTTCGTCAACGTCTGGGCCTCCTGGTGACCCGTCTGTAATGGCGAGGCGGTCGCCTACGCGAGCTTCGTCGAGAGCCATCCGGAATTTGAATACGTCGGTCTGAACATCTCTGACGCCACCGCCGAGGCGAAGGACTTCGTCCGGAAGTACGGCTGGACGTGGCCCTCGCTCGCCGACCCGGATGTCGAGCTTGCCGGAGCCCTCGCGCTCTACGGACATCCGGCCGTCGCCGTCCTCGATGAGAACGGCGTCGTCGTCGCGCGCCACATCGGTGGTGGCGACGCCGCCACGTGGGAGGCGCTTGCGGACGATCTCTAAGCGTCAGCCTGGCCTAGCCCTCGTGCTCGTGGGCTTTCGACTTGCGCTCGGCATCATGTTCCTCTCCGTCTGGGGCTCGAACCTCGACAAGAGCCTCTACGACCCGGGGCCGTACGCCAATCTCATCGGCGTGTACGTCGACGAGGGAGACGCGCCCGACTTCTGGAAGGAATTCATGGGCTTCGTCGCCGACCACGCCGGGGTTGCGTCGAAGCTGCAGCTCCTCACCGAGCTCGCTCTCGGCGTTCTGCTCACGCTTGGGCTTGCCACGAGGGCGGCGGGAACCGTGGCGGGCTTCTTCCTCACGGCGCTCTGGGTCAGCGAGGTCGGCGTACCGAACGAGTGGGTCTGGTCGCTCGTCTTTCCTGCCCTTGCTGCCTTTGCCGTCGCACTTCTCTCGGCCGGCCGTGCGTACGGTCTCGACGGGGTCCTCCTGGAGCGCGCCCCGCTCAACCGCTTGCCGCGCTGGGCGACGGGGTGAGGCTCCTCGCTGTCAGCGCAGCTCGGTTGTCTCGGCCGCGCCCGGAGGGAGGAGGCGGATGACGTCGAGCCTGGTGTCCGTGAGAACGCGGATCTCGTGCGGCCGGCCGGCCGGCTCGAAGAAGAAGTCGCCTGGGCCATAGACGTTCGTCCCGTCGACGTTCTGGATCTCGACCGTGCCGGACTCGATCGTGTTGAAAGTCGGGCCCCCATGTACGTGACGTGACCGAAAGCCGGCCGCGAGCAGCACTGTCTCGGCTCGGACCGTGACCGGCCCGTCGGGGAGGCCGCTGAGCATCCCTTCGCCCCTGAGCGTCGGGGTCGTCTCGTCGTCGCTTCGGAGGAGGCGGTCTCCGACCACGCCGAGGACGACTCCGACGCAGAGCGCGGCACCACAGGCGGCGAACGCGATACGCACCCCGCGACCGAGCGTAGCTGCGCCGCCTGTGACCGACACGAACGTTAAGAGCGTCGTAAGGTCTCGGCGCAGCAGAGTTGTTAGAACAGGATCCACTTCGCTCGGCCGAGGAGGTGGAGGATGGCAAGCGACGCGAGTTCCGTGTTGGGCGCCGTTCGCGAGCACGCAGTGCGGCGGATAGCCGCCGACGCCCGCTCGGTCGATCGTGAGCGCGCGTTTCCGGAGGCGGGCCTGCGGGCCCTAGCCGCAGCCGGCGGCTACGGCCTCGTCGTACCGGAGTCGGCCGGAGGCGCCGGCGGCTCCCTGAGCGCGCTCGTCGACGCCTGCGAGGCGGTGGGCGCGGCGTGCGCGTCGACCGGCATGGTCTATCTCATGCACTCGGTTGCGGCGGCGACCGTCGCAGCGGGCGGCGGGGCGCGCGCCGAGGGCTACCTCCGCTCGATGGCCAACGGGGAGATGCTGGGCACGCTCGCGTTCAGCGAGCGCGGAACCGGCGCCCATTTCTACGCGCCCGAGCTCCGTGCGAGCCACTCGAACGGCACCGTTCACATCTCGGGCCGGAAGGCGTTCGTCACCTCGGGCGGCCACGCCGGCTTGTACCTCGTGCTCGTCCAAGGAGCCGGCGACGGTCTCGACTGCTACGCGGTCGAGGGAGGCCAAGACGGGCTGAGCTTCGACGGCGGCTGGTTCGGCCTCGGGATGGCCGGGAACTCGAGCATCGCCATGGAGCTCGACCTCGACGTCCCCGAGGAGACGCGTATCGGCGATCCAGGAAAGGGTCAGGAGCTCGTCTTCGACGTCGTCGCTCCCTACTTCCTCTTGGGCCTGGCCGCAGTCAACGTCGGCGTTGCGCGGGCAGCGTCGGAAGCGGCGGTCGAGCACACCGGCAACCGCCGCTACCCAGACGGAACCGCGCTGGCCGAGGTTCAGTTCATCCAGCACGAGCTCGCCGACATGGATCTCCGCGTTCGCTCGGCCCATCTCCTCCTGGCGGAGGCCGCCCGGCTCGGGGAGGCGGGCGACCAGGCAGCGCTCGTCGCGATCATGGAGGCCAAGATCGCCGCCACGGAGGCAGCGGTGGACGTGACCCAACACGCGCTCGAAGTCTGCGGCGGCCAGGGCTACACGCCGGCTCTGCCCATCGAGCGCCACCTGCGCGACGCGCGCGCGGGCACGGTCATGGCTCCGACGAACGCCGTGCTCAAGAGCTGGGTCGGCAAGGCGCTCGCCGGGCTGCCCGTCCCATGAGCTACCGGGTCGGTGCGGTCGCCTACCACCCGCGGGTGGTGACGATCTGGGAGGACTTCCGCCGCTGGTTCGCGGGGCGCGGGCTGCCCCTCGAGTACACGCTGTACGCGACCTACGATGCGCAGGTCGACGCCCTTCTCCGGGGTGCGATCGACGTCGCCTGGAACACGAACCTCGCCTACGTGCAGGCGCGCGAACGATCGGGCAACGCCTGCTCCGTGCTCGCCATGCGGGACACGGATCGCGACTGGACGAGTCTCGCGCTCGCGCCCGCCGGGTCCGTCTCGACCCTCGAGGACCTACGAGGAAAGCGTGTCGGATTCGGCGACTCCGACTCTCCTCAGGCGTGGATCTTGCCTGTCTTCGCCATGCGTCGCGAGGGCGTCGACCCGGAGCATGACCTGCACGCCGAGCGCCTCGATCGCGACCTGGGCAAGCACGGGGACACGGGCAGGGCGGAGCTGGCCCAGGTCGAGCGCCTACGTGCGGGCGAGCTCGACGCCTGCGTCGTCTCCAACTGGACGCTGAAGGCGCTTCGCGGGGAAGGAGCCGACGACGGTCTCGCCGTGGCCTGGAGCTCGCCGCCGTTCCACCATTGCAACTTCACGCACCTCGAATCCTCGATGGCGAGCCACGACGCCTTCCGCGCCCTGCTGCTAAGCATGGACGCCGCCGATCCCGCGCTCTGCGAGGCGATGCGCCTCGAGAACGTCCATCGTTGGGTGGAGGGCGACGAATCCGGCTACGCGGACCTCGTCGAGGCCGTGCGGTGGCGCGACTCGTAGCGCTGCTCGCGTGCGTGACGGTCGCGGCCGGCGCCCTGGGCTGCGGGGGTGACGACCGAGACGCGGCGGGAGCGCCCGTGAGCTACGAGCAGGTGCAGGGGGTCTTCGACAAGTACGGCTGCGCGTCCTGCCATCCGGGGGTGAATCCCTCGCTCGACCTCACGGACGGCAACTCCTACGACGAGCTCGTCGGTGTTCAGGCGCTCGAGGATCCGACGCTCTATCGGGTCGTGGCCGGCGATCCCGAGCGTAGCTTCCTCTACCTGAAGCTCGGTGGGGACCCGCCCGTCGCCGACATCCCGGCGATCGGCACGCGGATGCCGCCGCGGGCGCCTCCGATCGACCCCGAGGACCTGGATCTCGTCAGGCGTTGGATCCTCCAGGGCGCCAAGGGCACCGATGGGCTCACCGGAGGCCCGCAGGTGCCGACTCCGGGGACGCCGCCAGGCGACCTCGAAGTCATCGCAGCGAGTGAGACCGAGGGAAGCGCCGCGATCGAGGGATCGGTCGTCGACCAGCGACATGAGCCGATCGAGGGCGCCCTCGTGACCATGCTCCTCGCAGGACCGAGACAGGAGGGCGGGGAGGAGCACTACCGCGTCGCCGTCACCGACTCCGGGGGACGGTTTACCCTCGCCGACGCTCCCACCGGCCAGTTTCTCCTCAAGGCATACGCACCGGACACGATCTACGTCACCCGCATCGTCGCCCTCGAGGACGGCGAGCGACAGCAGGTGCGCTTCGGTCTGCCGGATCGAGTCGTGGAAAACCCGGAGATCTCGAGCCCGCGCGTACAGGGCACGATGCTCTCAATGACCGTGGAGGGGACTAACCTCGACGGCAACTACACGCTCGCGGTCAATCCGGAGGCCGGGCTCGTGTTCGAACTGCACAACGCGGACAACGCTCCCGGGACCTGGAGGGCGACGAGCGAGCGCGAGCTCGAGGGCCCGTGGATCTTCATGGCGGTCGACGAGACGTGCAACGTCAGCGAATTCCTCACCGTCCAGGGGTAGCCGTGCTGGCGGGCGTGCTTGCAGCTGCCGGCTGCGGAGGCGGCCCGGGCGTCTCCTTCAGCGACGACGTGCAGCCGCTCTTCGATCGGAAATGCACCGCCTGCCACCCGGTCGCCTACCCCTACCTCGACCTCCGCAGGGGACGTGCGTACGAGCAGCTTGTGCGCGTGCCGGCGCGCACGCGTCCGGCGTTCCAGCGCGTTCTGCCCGGCCGTCCGGAGCTCTCGTACCTGCTCACGCATCCGCCCGACCCATCGCTCAGCGGTCTACTCAGCGACGAGGAGCTCGAGCTGCTCGCGCGCTGGATCGACGAGGGGGCGAAGGAGAATTAGCCGCGTTCCCCTCCTCGCCGGGGAAGACGCGCCGCCGCTTGCACGGCTGTGGTACCGGGAGGACGGAAGCGCCTCGGCTCTCACGCGCTCGCTGGCGAGTGCCCCCGACGTCATGGAGACGCTCATGCCCTTCCTTGGCGCGATCATGAGCGAGAGCTCGCTCGACCTGGCCACCAAGGAGCTCGTGATCGTGCGCGTCTCGCAGCTGAACGGCTGTCGCTACTGCCTGGCTGCTCACCGGCCGGCCGCTCTCGACGCGGGTCTTCCGCCCGAGCAGGTAGAGGCGATTAGCGACGCCGTCCCTCTCGATGTACTACCCGCGCGCGAGGGGGCGATCGTCGGCTGGGTCGACCAGGTGACCCGCGATCCAAGCGGGGCCACGGACGAGCTCGTCGCGCGCACGCTGGAGCACGTGCGTCACGACCAGCTGATCGAGCTGACCGTGCTCGCGGGGGCGATCACGATGCTGAACCAGTACTGCACTGCCCTCGACATCCCGCCGCCCGCATGAAGGCCGAGCTCGAGACCGCCGTCGCAGAGGGGCGGATTGGCGACCGCCTCTGGCTCTACGCGACCTACCACTGCAATCTCGCCTGTGTCTACTGCCTGACCGAGTCTCATCCGCGGATCGCCGCCCGTCGGGCGCTCTCCCCGGAGACGATGACGCTGGCGGCGCGTGAAGCGAGGGAGCTCGGCTTCGGCTCCGTCGGGATCACGGGCGGCGAGGTGTTCATGCTCCCCGACTTTGCCGACACCATGATCGAGATCGCCCGCATTCTCCCGGTCGTCGCGCTGACGAACGCGACGCTCTTCACCGATCGGCTGCTGTCTCGGCTCGAGCCTCTCGCCGACCTCCCCGCCGCCCTGCAGATCTCGCTCGACTCGGACGAGCCGACGCGCAACGACGCGTTTCGGGGGCCGGAGAACTTCGCCAAGGTGATGGACGCGATCCCGCGGCTCCTCGAGCGCCGGCTCGAGGTTCGCATCGCCACGACGGTCGAGTACCAGACCGAGGAGGAGCTCGAGCGCGTGTGCGCGCTCCACCGCAGGCTCGGAGTCCCCGACGAGCACCACATCGTTCGCCCTGTCGTCAGGCGGGGCCGTGCGGCCGTCGAGGAGATGGGATTGGAGCTCGGCCCGTCGGACGTCCTGCCCGAGCTGACCCTCACGGCAGACGGGGCGTTCATGCACCCCTTCGCACCGACCGTTCGCCATGGCGTCACCGATGTCGATCTGCTCGTCTCGCGCCAGATCGCCCCGCTCGAGGTTCCCGCGCACAAGTTTCTGCGCATCGTCGCCGAGCAGCCGCTCGATGAGGACGTTGTCAGGAAGTTCAGGTGAGCGTGAGACCGGGCCCCCGGTCGGGGGCCGTGCTTCTCGTCCTCCTCGGCAGCCTGCTCGTCGCCCTCCAGGTCGTCCTGCGCGGCGACGGCGATATTTGGACCCAGGTCGTCGGACAGTGCGTCGCCTTCGCGCTGTTCCTGCCGGCAGCCTTTCTGTGCTGGCGCGGGCTCGGGATCCGCCGGCTCGGGCTCGTGCTCGTGCTCCTGTTCGCGATCGGATTCCGGGCCGCGGCGTTCGAGCCCGGCGAGACTCCGCCGCTCTCGACCGATGTCCATCGCTACGCGTGGGATGCCCGTGTCCAGGCCGAGGGGATCAACCCCTACCGGTACGCTCCGGCCGGCTCTGCGCTCGCCCACCTGCGGGACGAGGAGGTGTGGCCGGGCATCAACCTCAAGTCCTGGCGGACTGTCTATCCGCCGGGTGCGGAGGCGAGTTTTCTGACAGCGCGCGGGATCTTCGGGCCCGGTCTGCGCTCCAGTACGTGGCTCTTCCTGCTCGCCGAGGCCGGCGTCGTCGCTCTCCTCGTGCTCGTGCTGCGGCGCAAGGGGGCGCCCCTCGAGCGGGTGGCGCTCTACGCATGGCATCCGCTGGCGGTTTCCGAGATCGCTGCGAATGGCCACGTCGACGCGCTCGTCGTCCTCGCGCTTGCTGGGCTCGTCGTCGCATGGCAGGCGCAGCGCTTCGCCCTCGCAGGTGTCGCGCTGGCGCTCGGGGCGCTCGTCAAGCTCGGGCCGGCTCTCCTCTTCCCCGCGCTTGCCCGTCGCGGCGGAGGACGCTTCCTGCTCGCAGGGGCCGTCGTCGGCGTGGCTGCCTACCTCCCCTATGTCGGCGCAGGCACGAAGCTGGTCGGGTCGATCAGCCGATACGTCGACCAGCAGCATTTTGGTGGGAGCCTGTGGCCGCTCGTCTCAGGTCGCCTGGGTGACACCGCGACGAAGATGGTGCTCGCGCTCGCCCTGGCCGCCGTCGTGGCCGTGGTCGCCTTACGCGAGCATGTCGTTCTCGAGCAGGTCGCGCGCTCGGCGCTGCTCGTGCTGGGAGCCCTCCTTCTCGTGGCCGGTTACGTCCAGCCATGGCACGCGCTCTGGCTCCTGCCGTTCTTCACGCTCACGGTGGCCCCCGGCTGGCTCTGGCTTACGGGCACGTTGCCCCTCCTCTACCTCTACGGTCTGGAGCGAGACCTGCCCGACTGGGTGCGGCCCGTCGTCTACGGTCCGCTCGGCGTCTGGATTGTGTGGAGACTCGTGGCGGCCCGCAGGCGCTCGATTCCGCCAGCGCTGTTGACCGAGCGGCCCCGTGTTGCTGCGGTCATCCCGGCGCTCAACGAGGCCGAGGCGCTCCCGCGCGTCCTCCGCGAATTCCCGGCCGCAGTCGTCGACGAGGTGATCGTCGTCGACGGCGGCTCTCGGGACGGCACTGCCGAGGCGGCCCGCGAGGCCGGGGCACGCGTCGTCGTCGAGGCGCGGCCGGGCTACGGCCGCGCGTGCGCCGTGGGCGCGGCGAGCACCGACGCGGACGTGATCGTCTTCCTCGACGGCGACGGCAGCGACAACCCCGCTTGCGTGCCGGACGTTCTCGAGCCGATCCTGTCGGGTCGCGCGGTCCTGTCACTCGGCTCTCGAACGCAGCGGGAGCCGGGGGCGCTGCTACCGCACCAGCTGCTCGGTAATCGCCTCGTCGCCCTGCTCGTGCGACTCGTCTACGGCGTCCGCCTTCGCGACATAGCGCCGATGCGCGCTGTTCGACGCGACGTGCTCGAGCGGCTCGCGCTTACTGAGATGACGTACGGCTGGCCGACCGAGATGATCGTGAAGACGGCCCGAGCCGGACTTCCGATTGCCGAGGTCGAGGTTGTGTGCCGCGCTCGTCGCGGGGGCGAGTCCAAGATCGCCGGCCGTGCCCTGCCCTCGGCGCTGGCAGGGGCGCACATGCTGGCCGTCGTCGCCCGCTACGCATGAGCATCGCGCGCCTTCGGCTCGCTCCCGTGGGGGAAACCATGTTTCCCCCACGGGCCCCCTTCTTCGGCTCTTCTGAGGAGGGGGTTCATGGGGGAACCAGG
>JBOHAK010000201.1:0-2714 GCA_050697795.1 Gaiellaceae bacterium | reverse complement strand
CGGCCCTTCCTCGAGCCCTCGAATCTGGCTCAGGAAGCCGGGTCAGGACGGGTGGGGCCATGTTCTCCTTCTTTACGAGTTTCGCGCCGGTGTCACCACCAGTCACCAGGAGTCACCACAGGTCACTTGTCGCGCCGGAATCGCCCTGACTGGAGATGACTCAAGATGACCCGCGATGACAACGCCGTAGACCTCTGGTGAACCTTGACCGTGTTGGCAAGGAAGGAAACGAGCTGGTTCTCCCGACCTGAGACCCCCGACCGGGCCCGCCCCAAGGGCCGGACAGCGCGCATCGCTCGCCTCCACTCGGTCTCTCACTACAGGACGGGTATGACACAACGAGTGGACCGAATAGAAGGGGGGCGGACCTCTCCTACCTCGTCGCGAAACGCCCTCATATACCTCGGCAACCGCTACTTCACCTTTCGGCTGGGACAACGAGGGCTTCTGGGCCGCGTACCTCCGCTACATGCTCGTCGGCGTGGTCATGACCGTGCTCAACGCCGTAATCCTCGCCGCGCTCGTCGAGGGGACCGGCATCGACTCGCGGCTGGGCCTGGCGATCTCTCTCCTCCTGATCACGCCTGTCGCGTACGTCCTCTTCAAGCGCTGGACGTTCCGGCTCCGCTAGCTCTTGCCCGAGTAGAGCGCCTCGATGAGGTCGCGGAAGTGCTCCTCGCACACGCGGCGGCGAAGCTTCAGCGTAGGCGTGATCTCCCCTTCCTCGATCGAGAGGTCGCGGGGCAGGATCGCGAAGCGCTTCACCTGCTCGGCGCGGCCGAGGCCCTCGTTGACCTGCCCGACGACGCGCTCCACGACCTCCCCGGCCTCCTCGTCGGAGCTCGTCTCCCCCCGCAACCGCTCTCGGTCGACGACCAGGAGCGCGACGAGATATGGGCGGCGGTCGCCGGCGACGAGCGCCCGCTCGAAGTACCCGGACGCGATCAGGGCGTTCTCGACGTTCTGCGGCGCGATCTTCTTGCCGCCGGCGGTGACGATCAGCTCCTTCTTCCGGTCGGTGATGGTGAGCACTCCGTCCTCGCCGATGACGCCGATGTCGCCAGTCAGGAGCCAGCCGTCCGGGCGGAGGACGGCGGCCGTCGCCTCGTCGTCTTGGTAGTAGCCGCGAAAGACCGTCTCGCCGCGGACGAGGATCTCGCCGTCCTCGGCGGACGAGAGCTCGATCCCCGGCAGGGCAGGGCCGACCGAGCCCGCGCGGACGTGTCCGAAGCGGTTGATCGTGCAGGCGCTCGTCGTCTCGGTGAGGCCGTAGCCCTCGAGGACGGGGACGCCGCAGGCGAGGAAGAAGTCGACGATGTCCGCTGCGAGCGGTGCCCCTCCCGAGATGCCGACCCGCAGTCGGCCACCCAGCCGATCGCGGATCTTGGCGAGCACGAGCCTGTCGGCGAGGCGGTGCTGGACACGAAGGAGGGGCGAGCCGGACCCGTGCGAACGGGCAGCGCGGCCGCCGACGCGGAGAGCCCACTCGGCGAGCGATCGGCTCGGAGGGCTCCGAGCCTCGATCCGAGCCCGGGCGGTCCCGTAGGCCTTCTCGAAGAGCCGCGGGACGCTCGGAAAGACAGTTGGGCGAACGGCCGTCAGCGCCCTGCCGACGTCCGCCGGCTCCGGGCAGAACGCCACGGTGACGCCGACCTCCGCCGAGCAGAACTGCACGAGGCGGGCGAAGTTGTGGGCGAGCGGAAGGAAGAGAACGGCCGTATCGCCCGGCCGATAGAGATCCTCGACGCGGGCGACGGATTCGGCGAGGGCGGTGAAGTTGCGGTGGCTGAGGACGCAGCCCTTCGGCTTCCCCGTCGTGCCCGACGTGTAGATGATCGTGAGGGCGTCGTCTTCCGCCACCTCGGAGCGGGCCGCTGCGAGAGCTTCGGGCCGCCTGCCCTGCAACTCGCGGCCGGCTGCGAGGACGTCTTCGAGCGTGACATCGGCCCCCGGCTCGATCTGGACGACCAGCTCGACCTCCGGCAACGAAGGGGCAAGCTCGCGGATCCGGCGGGTCTCGTCTGCGCCCTCCGTGATGACGGCGCGCGCCCCGGAGTGTGAGACGATGTGCTCGGTGTCGGCGGCCGAGCTCTGCAGGTAGACGGGCACGACGACGGCTCCGAGCGAGGCGAGCGCGAAGTCGCAGAGCGTCCATTCGAGCCGCGTCCGGCTGAGCACGGCGACCCTGTCCCCCTTGCGGACGCCGAGAGCGAGGAACCCGAACGCGAGCTCGTCGACACGCGCACCGGCCTCCTGCCACGAGATGCTTCGCCACCCGCCGTCGTCCTCGACGAGGTACCCCGGATACTCGCGGGACGCCGACACGGCGCGGGACCACAGCCTCGCGATGGTCCGAGGCAGGTCCGCCTCGCCGGCCCGCGCCTCCACGACGGCGCTCACAAGCTCCCAGTTAAGCAGGGAATCGGGGGGAGGTCTACGGTTCAAGCCCGATCATGGCGACTCACCTGGAGCCCCGGCGGAAGAGCGGCCGGGCGCTCGTCCTCGGCGCCCTGGCCGGGGTGCTCGCACGCGGCCCGTCGCTCGCCTCCAGGACCGAGGCGGATGGTCGGCTGATCGCCGGCGGAGCCGCGCTCATGGGCGCCGCGGCCGGCACGGTGGCGGAGGAGCTGGTCGTCCACCTCGCGAGGAGGATCCAGGGCGGTCGTCCGGCGGCGGTCGCGGTCCTGGGCGCCCTGGGGCTGGGGGGACGGGCG
>JBOHAK010000200.1:0-7892 GCA_050697795.1 Gaiellaceae bacterium | reverse complement strand
CGCGCCGTTCTCCGGCGCGCTCTCGCCGGGCGCGAGGATGAGCGCGACGGCCTGACCGACCGGCACGTCGGATCCCTCCCCGGCGCGAACGCCGGCGAGGAGGCCGTCGGCCGGCGCCTCGATCTCGACGGTCACCTTGTCGGTCTCGACCTCCATGAGCGGCTCGCCCTTCGCGACCGGCTCGCCCTCGGCCTTGAGCCAGCGGAGCACTCGGCCGGTCTCCTGGGCCATTCCGAGGGCGGGCATGATCACCTCGGTCGACACCCGCTAGGCCCCGTCGCCCTCGCTGCGCGCGCCCGCCACGACCCAGTCGAGGGTGCCCTCGCGGTTCCGGTGGGACTCCGCCTCGCGGGTCCCGGGGAGCGGGCCGGCGACGGTGTAGTGCCCGCCGCCCGCGACAAGCAGCTCCTCGGCGGGGAAGCGCGTGATGACCTCGCAGCCCTCCGCCGTGACCACGAGCTGCTCCTCGATCCGGGCAGCCGACCATCCGTCCGCAGCCGGCCAGAAGGTCTCGAGCGCAAAGACCATGCCCGCCTCGATCACCTCGGGGTGGTCGAAGGAGACCAGCCGGCTGAAGATCGGCTTCTCCCAGATCGAGAGCCCGACGCCGTGCCCGTACTGGAGCGCGAAGGCCGCCTCCTCGTCGGGGAACCCGAAGTCCTGCGCCTCGGGCCAGATCGAGACGACGTCCGCGGTCGTGACGCCGGGGCGGATCATCGCGATCGCCTGGTCGAGGAGGTCGCGGCAGCGCTTGTAGGCCTCGACCTGGGCGCGCGAGGCGCTCCCCACCGCGAACGTGCGGTAGTAGCACGTGCGGTAGCCGTTGTACGCGTGGAGGATGTCGAAGTACGCCGGGTCGCCCGGCCGCAGCATCCGGTCGGTGAAGACGTGCGGGTGCGGGCTGCAGCGCTCCCCCGAGATCGCGTTGACCCCCTCGACGTGCTCGGACCCGAGCTCGAAGAGGACGCGGTTCACGAGCGCGACGCATTCGTTCTCGCGCATGCCGGGCCGCATCGCCCGGAAGAGCTCCTCGTAGGCGGCGTCCACCATCGCGCAGGCCGTGTTGAGGAGCGTGATCTCGTCCTCCGTCTTGAGCTTGCGCACGTCCTGCATGAGCGCTTGGCAGTCGACGACCCGGATGCCCTCGGCCTGCAGCGCCTCGAGGACGGGGAGCTCGATCACGTCGACGCCGAGCGGCTCGCCGAGCAGCCCGCGCTCCTCGAGCTCGACGCGGATCTTCGCCGCGACCGACTCGGCGCGGCCCTTGACGGAGCCGCGCAGCGTCGAGATGCCGGCCCGCGAGCGCTCCTCGCCGAGCCACGGGTTGTAGAGCTTGTGGTGGCGCGCCGCCGAGCCGAAGTCCCACATGATCGGCTCGTCGCCCTGGGGCAGGAGGCAGAAGCGGATGAGCTTGTCCATCGCCCACGTGCCGATGTGGGTCGCGGTGATGTAGCGGATGTTCGCCATGTCGAAGCAGAGGAGGCCGCCCAGCTCCGAGCGGGCGAGCCCCTCCTTGGCGCGCGCGAGGCGCTCGCGGCGCAGCCGGTCGAAGTCGGCCCGCTGCTCCCAGTCCACCGCCATCGTCCCGAACGTCTTCAGACCCATCTCACGCCTTCCCCACAAGCGACTTGGCCAGCTCGAACACGCCCTCGGCAGTCGGGACCGTCTGGTCCTCGAGCGCCGGCGAGAAGGGAATCGGGACGTCGCGCGCCCCCGCGCGCTTCACCGGTGCGTCGAGGTGGTAGAAGGCCCCGTCGGCGATGACGGCGGCGAGCTCGGCCGAGGCGCCGAAGCTCTGGTGGCCCTCGTCGAGGACCATCGCCCGGCCCGTCTTCTTCGCCGACTCGACGATCGTGTCGCGATCGAGCGGGACGAGCGTCCGCGGGTCGACGACCTCCGCGCTCACCCCTTCCCGCTCGAGCTCGGCCGCCGCCTCGAGCGCGACGTAGACCATCGAGCTCGTCGCGACGACCGTGACGTCCTCGCCGGCGCGCTTCACGTCGGCGACGCCGAACGGCAGCGTGTACTCCTCCTCGGGCACCGGGCCCTTCGTCGCGAACATCATCTTGTCCTCGAATACGACGACGGGGCTCTCGTCGCGGATAGCGGACTTGAGGAGACCCTTCGCGTCGTAGGGCGTGGCGGGGAGCGCGACCTTGAGGCCGGGGACATGCGCGACCCAGGCGTGGAGGCTCTGGCTGTGCTGGGCGGCGGAGCGGCGCGTGGCGCCGAGCGTCGTCCGCACGGTGAGCGGCGCTCTCAGCCGGCCGCCGGACATGTAGTGGACCTTGGCCGCCTGGTTCACGAGCTGGTCCATGACCAGGGTGAGGAAGTCCCCGAACATGATGTCCACGACGGGCCTCATGCCCGTCATCGCCGCCCCGAGGCCGATGCCGGTGATCCCGGCTTCCGAGATCGGCGAGTCGAGCACCCGCTCGGGTCCGAACTCCTCGACGAGGCCTGAGAGGACCTTGAAGGGCGTCCCCGCCTCGGCGACGTCCTCGCCGAGGACGAACACGGCGGGGTCCCGGCGTAGCTCCTCGGCGAGGGCCTCGTTGACCGCCTGCGCGAGCGACAGCTCGCGGGCCCCGTCCACGGCCGGCGCGACGCTAGGGGTGGACATGCTCGTCGACCTCGCGGGGGTCGGGGAAGGGCGCCTCGAGGGCGTGCTCCACCGCGGCCTGGATCGCGGCCGCCACCTCGCGGTCGATCCGCTCCAGGGTGTCGCGCCCGACGCCGGCCTCGCTCGTCAGCCGGTCGGCGAGGAGGGCGATCGGGTCACGCTCGCGCTTCCAGCCGGCCTCTTCCTCCTTCGAGCGGTAGTACGCGCGGTCGACGTCCCCCACGTGGTGGCCGTGGAAGCGGTATGTGTTGCAGAGGAGGAAGGACGGGCCCTCGCCGGCACGGCCGCGGCTGACCGCCCGGGACGCGGCGCCGTTGACGGCGCGGACGTCCTGGCCGTCGGCCTCCTCGACGGGGATGCCGAAGGCGAGCGCCCGGGCGGCGACGTCGCCCGCCGTCGTCTCGGAGTAGTGGGTGTACTCGTTGTAGAGGTTGTTCTCGCAGACGTAGACGACGGGAAGGCTCCAGAGCGCGGCCATGTTCATGACCTCGTAGAGGACGCCCTGGCCCAGCGCGCCCTCGCCGAAGAAGCACACGGCGACCTGGTCGGTGCCGCGGGCCTTGGCGGAGAAGCCGGCGCCGGTGGCGATCCCCGTCGACCCGCCGACGATCGCGTTCGCGCCGAGGTTCCCGTTCTCGTGGTCGGCGATGTGCATGGAGCCGCCCTTGCCTCGGCAGTAGCCCTCCTCCTTGCCGAGGAGCTCGCAGAACATCCGGTCGGGGGAGGCTCCCTTCGCGAGGCAGTGTCCGTGGCCGCGGTGGGTGCTCGTGATGTAGTCGTCCCGCCGCAGCGCCTCGCAGACGCCGACGGCGACGGCCTCCTGGCCGCTGTAGAGATGGGCGAGGCCGGGCATCTTCGCGGAGCGGTACAGCTCCTCGACACGCTCCTCGAAGGTGCGGATCCGCCGCATCTGCTCGTACATCCGCAACCCGAGCCGGGTCTCCTCCGCGACGGGACGAGCCTGCGTCGCCATCGCTAGTGCGCAACTCCGCGCAGGCCGGCCATCTGGGCCATGACCTCGTAGACGACGGCGAAGTCCTGCTCCACGAGGCCCATGCCGCGCGCGGCCGTGAGGAGCTCGTTGGAGATCGCCGTCGTCGGCAACGGCACGTCGAGCTTGCGGCCCGCCTCGAGGGCGAGGTTCATGTCCTTCTGCATCATGTTGACGTCGAACCAAGCCTCGTCGGGCATCTCCAGGACAAAGGGGCCGCGGTACTTGAGCATGGGCGAGGCGATCACGCTCGAGAGGAGGGCCTCGACGGCGATCTCGCGGTCGATCCCGTCCTTCTCGGCGAGCAGGAGCCCCTCGCAGAAGGCGACCATCTGCACCTGGAGGCTCAGGTTGATGGCAATCTTCATCAGGAGGGCCTGGCCGTTGCCGCCGATGCGCAGCACCTTGGAGCCGATGTCGAGGAGGATCGGCTCGACCTCGGCGAACGCGTCCTCGTCGCCGCCGACCATGATGGTCAGACGCCCCTCCTCGAGCGTGCTCACGCTTCCGGAGACCGGCGCGTCGAGCATGCGCGCCCCGCGCTCGCTCACCTGCTCGGCGACCGCCCGGCTCGCCTCGGGCGTCCCCGTCGTCATGTCGACGTAGATCTTCCCGGGCCCGAGACCGGCGAGGATGCCGTCCGGCACTTCCGTCACCGCCTGCAGGGCGGCGACGTTCGTGACCATGCTGAAGATTACGTCCGCAGCCTCCGCGACCTCGCGCGGCGTGTCCTTCTGGACGAGACCGAGCTCGACGAGCGGCGCGGTCTTCTCGCGCGAGCGGTTGTAGCCGGAGACCGTGTGCCCGGCGGCCAGCAGCCGACGGGCGATGCCGCCGCCCATCACTCCCAGCCCCACGAAGCCCAGGTTTGCCAACGTCTACGTCGCCCTACGGCTCGACCGGCTGGCCTTCGCAGTGGCCGCCTCGACGGCCTCCTCGACCCGGGTCAGGTGCTCGTGCATCCGCGCGCGTGCCTCGGCGGGCTTGCGCTTGGCGACCGCCTCGATGATCAGCTCGTGGTCGTCTACCGAGCGCTCGGGGCTCCCGGGGATGTTGTAGATCGAGCCGAGCGCGCGGTGGAGCTGGTCCCGGATCGCGTGCATGAGATGGAGGATGAGCCGGTTCTGCGTCGCCTCGGCCACGGTGAGATGGAAGGCAAGATCGGCGTTGATGTAGTCCTCCTGGGACGAGAGACCCTCGCGCATGAGCTCTGTCGCGGCGCGCATGCGCTCGACGTGCGCCTCTTCACGGGCTTCCGTCGCGAGAGCGACCGCCTCTCCCTCGAGAATCCGTCGTACCTGGAAGAGCTCGCGCAGGCTCGACTCCTCGACGGCCAGGAGGAGCGACAGCGAGTCGTTCAGCGGGTTCCGGAAGTCGGCGACGGCGAATGATCCGCTTCCGCTCGCCGTGATGAGGCCCTTGGACTCGAGCATGCGCAGGGCTTCCCGGACCGACGAGCGGCCGACGGCGTAGTGCTGCATCAGCTCCCGCTCGGTCGGGAGGGCGTCGCCCGGCTTCAGATGCCGCTCGCTGATGAGCGCCAGGAGGCTTTCCGCCACGAGCTCGTACGTGTTCCGACGCTCGATCGGCTGGCGCAGGGCTAGCACGGGTGCGGGTGTCTGATCGTCAGACAAAGGCGACGCCAAGGCAGTTATAACCGGCGCCGGGCCCGGGAGCAAGTCGCGCGAAAGGCCTTGACAGCGCAACCGTTTCGTGGGAGTGTCGCGCTTGTCTGACAGTCAGATGATCTTACGGCACGCGGGGAAAGGCAGGCACCCATGGACGGAGGACGTCGTTTGCGACGGCGGGCGATCATCGGCTTGGCGCTCGCCGGGCTGGTCGTAGCCGCAGCGGTCGGCGCGTCGGGCCCGACCGTGAACACTCAGGTTCGGGCTGCGAACGCGCCCGACCTCATCCTCTACAACGGCATCATCACGACGCTCGACGCGAAGAACTCGACCGTGAGGGCGATCGCGGTCCGGGACGGCGAGATCCTGGCCACGGACACGGTGAACGGCCGCATCAGGGCGTTGGCCGGGCCCGGCACGACGGTGGTCGACCTGAACGGCCGGCGCGTGCTCCCCGGACTCATCGACGGCCATCTGCACGGGATGCGCGAGGGCTACCACTGCTGGACGCAGGTGGTCCGGCTCGACCTCGTCACCAGCCGCGCAGCGGCGCTCGCCATGTACGCAGCCAAGGCGGCGGAGCTGCCGGACGGCCGGTGGATCTGGACGACCGCCGGCGGGTGGAACCTCAACCAGCTCGACGTTCCGACGATCTTCACGTTCGACGAGCTCACGGCGGCGGCTCCCGCGAACCCACTCTGGATCACCGGCAGCGGCTTCAGCGGCCCGCGCGTCAACCAGGCCACCCTCGACGCCCTCGGGCTCCTACCCGGCTCGCCGGGCGTGGAGCTCGGCCCCGACGGCAGCCCGACCGGTCGGCTGACCGCGCCGGCGACGACCCTGGCCAACCAGGCCATCCTCGCTCAGCTCAACGCCCTCGGGATCGACGGCGAGGCGGAGTGCCTGGGCGACTTCATCGCGGAGGCGAACAGCCGCGGCCTCACCGCCTGGAAGGACGCCGGCGGCAACGACGCCCCGTGGGGCACGGGCGGTGCGATCAACGACGGTCTCCACGTCGAGGAAGGCGCGATGCACCTCTATCGCACCGAGGGCCTCGACGCCCGCATCGCCTTCAACGCGATGCACGGGTACGACATCTCGCGGGTCGTTCCGGAGACGCAGAACGCCCTGGGCTTCCTCGGCGACGACATGTTCCGGTACCTCGGCGTGGGCGAGGACGTGATGGCGACCGATCCCGCGTACGTCGACACCATGCGGTACGCCGCCGGAAGGCGGCTGAGCGTCGAGACCCACGTCGGCAACATCGACGCGATCCTGAACGGGTTCGAGGCCGCCGACGAGGTCTATCCCGTGGACCTGCTGAAGTGGCGCATCGCGCATCCCGGTGACGGGGAGCCGAACGACACGCAGCTGGCGCGGGCGGAGGCACTCGGCATCGGCTGGGCGCTGACGTTCTCGTCCGTCAGGAACGGCGCGACGGGCCCGCGCTACCGCACGACGATGGAGAACAGCGCGCACATGTGCCTGGCCACGGATGCGATGAACGTCGCACCGTGGGCGCCGTTCCAGAGCCTCTGGTACGTCACGACCGGCGACACGCTCATCCCGGGCGTCCCCGGCGTGCCCGCCGACCAGCAGCTGACTCGCCTCGAGGCGTTGCGCCACGCCACCGTGGAGTGCGCCTGGTTCCTCGACCTGGACGGGAAGCTCGGGACGCTCGAGCCCGGGAAGTACGCGGATCTGATCGTGCTCAGCGAGGACTACTTCACGGCCCCCGACGATGCGATCAGGGACATCACGTCGCTCCTGACGGTCGTCGACGGGCGGATCGTCTCCGCGGACGGCCCGTTCGCGACACTCGACTAGGCCTCCCAGGCAGGCAGGGTGGCAGGGGCGGTCCCGGCGCTTCGGGGCCGCCCCTCCCGCAGTCCTGCGCCGACTCCGAAATAGTCTGATATAAGACTAATTGTGGAAGAGACGAGGGCAACGCGGGAGAACCTCGGCTATCTGCTCGCCAAGGCCTCGCAGCGGTGGAACGAGCTCCTGTACGAGGCGTTCGTCGGCGAGGGGTTCGGCGACGTGCGACCCGCGTACGGCTCGGTCCTCCTCCCCCTCTTCGAGGAGGACGGGCTCCGCATGGGCCAGCTCGCCTCGCGGGCGCGACTCTCGAAGCAGACGATCACGACGCTCGTCCGCCTCACGGAGCGAAACGGGCTCGTCCGGCGGGAGCGGGACCGTGAGGACGGCCGGGCGTTCCGCATCCACCTCACGCCGCGCGCCCGCTCGTTTCAGCCGGTCGCCGAGCGCGTGCTCGCGGGCCTCGACGATCGCGTCGCCTCCCGTCTCTCCCCGGCCGACCGGACGATCCTGACGGAGTCACTCAAGGAGGTCATGTCGCTATGAGATCCGAAACCGTGACGCGGGTGCTGCCCGCTCCGAAGAGCGAGGTGTTCGCCTACCTCTCCGACGTGGAGAACCTTCCGTCCTGGGCGACCGAGTTCGCCCGCGAGCTCAAGCTCGAGGACGGCCGCTACAAGGTCGTCAACGGGCTGGGAGAGTTCTTCTTCCGCATCGAGGCCGACGACGAGACGGGCGTCATCGACATGCTCGCCGGCCCCACGGAGGCCGAGCTGGCGCTCTTCCCCACGAGGGTCGTCGAGCTCCCGGCAGGACGAAGCGCGTTCAGCTT
>JBOHAK010000199.1:0-7429 GCA_050697795.1 Gaiellaceae bacterium | reverse complement strand
CCTCTCCCGGGCGAGCAGATGCTCTGCGCCCAGGATCACTTCACCGTGGACGACGAGGGCTTCCTCTACTTCGTCGGGCGTACGGACGACATCATCAAGACGCGCGGCGAGAAGGTGAGCCCGATCGAGGTCGAGAACGCCCTCTTCGACATCGAAGGCGTGAAGGAGGCGGCCGTCGCCGGCGTACCGGACGACGTGCTCGGCGAGGCGATCCGGGCCTTCGTCGTCCTCGACGACGGCGCGGAGCTGGACGAGCAGGCCGTGATCGCGTCCTGCCGCACCCGCCTCGAGAGCTTCATGGTGCCGCGCGAGGTCGTCTTCCTCGACGCGCTGCCGACGACGGCGACCGGCAAGGTCCGCCGCAAGAGCCTCCTCGAGAGCGCGGGCTGAAAGCCACGCCGGCGGCGCCGCCGGCGCTTGACGACAACCACCCGTTTCGGGGACTCCTGACGAGGGATACGGGCCCTTTGGCCCGGCGGCGCCGATGCCGACTAGGCGTCAATGAGCCGCAAACTTTCTCCTTGCCAGTTTTTCCCGTCCGGGCCGGGAGCCCGGGTACTCCTCGTTCTGGCGGCCGGCCTCGCCGCGCTCACGCTCGCCGCTCCGGCCGCCGCGCACCACCGCGACCGTCCGCACCCTCCCAGGCAGGTTCGCGTCGTGGACGTGGGCGTGCACTCCGTCCGGGTGAGCTGGTCGCGCACCCCGAGCGCCCGCACCTATCGCCTCTTCCGGAACGGGGTCACCGTCCGCTGGAAGAGCGCGCCGCGGGTGCACACGTTCGGCGGCCTCGGCTGCGACCGGACGTACCGCTTTGCCGTCCGCGCGTACGACCGGGCCGGCCGGAGGTCGCTCCCGCGCTCGGTCAGCGTGCGGACGGACACCTGTCCACCCCGGAACACGACGCTTCCGTCGATCGCCGGAACGCCTGAAGAGACGCAGACGCTGACCGCCTCCCCGGGGTCGTGGGTCGGCGTCGGCCCGATCACCCTCAGCTACCAGTGGCTTCGCTGCGCCTACTACGGCGGCGTGTGCTCGCCGATCGCCGAAGAGACCGAGGCGACGTACGTGGTCAGCGCCGCGGACGCCTTCCGAACGCTTCGCATTCGGGTGCGAGCGGAGAACCCGAGCGGTTACCGCGACGCGACGTCGTCGCCGGTCGGCCCCGTGGGCGGGGGCCCGGACCCGGATCCCGATCCTGACCCGGATCCCGACCCCGATCCCGACCCCGATCCCGATCCCGACCCGAACGGCGGCTGCAGCGTGGCCGACACCTCGGGCTGCGTCCCCGGTACGACGCTGACGCTCACCGATCAGAAGTTCCTCTGCGACCGGCCGCTGTCGAGCTGGGGACCGCTGCCGCTGAAGGTCGTCGTCAACTTCACGCCGGGCCGGCTCTTCGGCGGCAACGGTGCGATCGACCTGTACACGGGCTGCGCCGGCGACGGGAGCTCGAGCACGATCGACCTGATCGTCGACGTGGAGGGCGACGGCCGGACGTTCGGCCCGGGCGTCGACGCGTTCAAGGTCCGCCAGGGCGCGGGCTACAACGCGGGCATCCAGCTCACCGGCCACGTCGACTGCGGGCCGAAGTACACACCGGCCGAGCACCAGGACGGCGTGCAGCTCCAGGGCGGGCGCAACATCGCGTTCGTCGACTTCTCGGTCGGCAACTACAGCACCGGCCGCTCGACGTGCCAGGGAGCCGGCGGCGCCTTCTTCTACTCGGGCGCCTCGGGCTACCTCCCGACGAACATCGACGTCGTGCGCGGCAGCTACATCGCCTGCAACCACTCCCTCTTCGTGGGCGGTGGAACCTCCGGCGACATCGTCGGGGCGACGTTCCGCTCCGGTCGCACCGACGGCACCGATCCGCTCTGCACCCAGTACCACCCCTCGCCGGCCTGCACGGGCGAAGGCGACACGATCGATCCCGACGTCACCCTGACGAGCGTCACCTGCCAGCGCTGGAACGCAGCGGGCGATCGCTGGGAATAGCGAAGCCCGCACAACACGATCGTCTCCGAGGGCCGCACTCGTGCGGCCCTCGGCCGTTCTCCGGGGAGCGAGTAGGTTAGAGGTGCCGTGAGCACCGCGCCCAGACCACGCCTGACCGTCATCGGCCTGGACTCCGTAACGCTCCAGGTCGCCGAGCCGCTCATAGCGGAGGGCCACCTCCCGTCGCTCGAGCGCCTTCTGGGGGAGGGGAGCGGCGGCGTTCTGCGCTCGACCACCCACCCGCTGACGCCCCATGCGTGGGCGACCCTCGTCACGGGCGTCAACGCCGCGCGCCACGGCATCTGGGACTTCACCGAGCGCGACGAGAGCGGCTACCGGCTCCGGTTCGTGAACGGGAGCTTCCGCCGTGCGCCCGCCGTCTGGGACCGGCTCACGGCGAAGGGCCGCCCGTCCGGCCTCGTCGGCATCCCCTTCACCTGGCCGGCGCCCCGGATCGAGGGCTTCTCCGTCGCCGGCTTCGACGCCGCCGCGCGGGAGGAGGGCATGACGCACCCGCCGGAGCTGGTGACGGAGCTCGCACGCCGCTACGGCTCGATCGAGCTCGACAACCGCTTCCCGCTCGGCAAGGACGGGCGGGTCGACCTCGACATCGTCCGCCGGGCGGCCGACCAGAAGGTCGACCTGACGCTCTGGCTCGCCGAGCGCTTCGAGCCCGCCCTGCTCTTCGTGGTCTTCATGGCGGCCGACCACATCCAGCACCTCTGCTGGACCGACTGGGAACGTGACGGAGCGACGAGCCCGGTCGCCGAGGTGTACCGCATCCTCGACGAGCGCGTGGGCCGGCTGCTCGAGTGGCTCGGGCCGGAGCGCGACGTGATGATCGTCTCCGACCACGGAGCCGGTCCGCTCCACGGCGTCGTCAACCTGAACGCCTGGCTCGCGGGCGAGGGCTATCTGTCCTACGTCGGGGGCGGCGCGCGGCTGGGACGCCGGGCGGTCGACACGCTGTTCGAGCTCCGCCGGCACGTCCCGGAAGGCCTGCGGTCCGCCGTCAAGAGGCGCCTGCCAGGGCTCCGCGAGCGCGCGTACGAGCGCGAGGAGTACGCGGCGATCGACTGGGAGGGCACGCGGGCGTTCTCCTACGGGACGTTCGGGAACATCGTCGTGAACGTCCGCGGGCGCGAGGCGCACGGCGTGGTCTCCCCGGGCGAGGAGTACGAACGCATCCGCACCGAGATCGCGGAGCAGCTCCTCGACCTCCGGAGCACGGGCGGCGAGCGGATCGTCGCCGCGGTCCACCGGCGCGAGGACCTCTTCGACGGCCCGGAGCTCGACAAGGTGCCGGACCTCCTCGTGGAGTTCGACGAGTACGCGTGGCTCGGCAAGGGCAACCTGAAGAGCCGCTCGGACTCGATCTGGGACCGCATCGAGATCGAGCCCGGGAGCGAGCACTCCTACGTCGGCAGCCACCGCCACGAGGGGCTCGTCGCCCTGGCCGGTCCCTCGGTGGAACGTGGGGTGAAGCTCTCGGCCGGGATCCAGGACATCGCGCCGACGCTCCTCTACCTGCTCGAGGAGCCGGTGCCGACCGAGCTCGAGGGCCGCGTCCTCCTGGAGGCGATCGACGGCGACCTCCTGGAGCGCCGCCCGCCGGAGTACGAGGAGGGCGCAGCCGTCCAGGTGGGCGAGTCCGAGCAGTACGCGGCCGGCGACAGCGCCGTCGTGGAGGAACGCCTGCGCGGGCTCGGCTACATCGAGTAGGAGCCGCTCCGCCCGATCGCCTCGGCGAGAAAGCCGCGCAGGTCCTCCACCAGCCTCTCGTCGGGCCGCGGCGGCGGCGGCGGAGACTGCTCGTGTCGCGCGATCGCCCCGGGGAGCTCGGCCATGTCCTCGACGAGGGCGACCAGCCCGGCGCGCTGGGCCCGGCGCCCGAACTCGAGCTGGTGGTCGTCGACCGCCTCCCCGAAACGCTGCAGCCGGGGCACGACGATCGGCCGGGTCCCGCTCAGGAGCGCGGTCAGGACGGAGCCGACGCCGGCGTGGGTGACGACCGCCCGGGCCTGCCGCATCTTCTCGACGATCTCGTCGAAGCCGAGGTAGTCGGCGCACGTGGCGCCGGCCGGGCGGATCGAGGACGGGCCGTGCTGGACGAACAGGGTGGTCCCGTCGGGCAGGTCGTCGAGCGCCGCGAGCAGCCGGTCGAAGCGCGCCTCGTTCGTCCCTACGGTGACGAAGATCACGATCCGGACACGACGCTGCCGACATAACGGGCCTTCGGCACGGCCTCCGGCAGCTCCGGCCACTGCGCGTAGATCCTGCTCGCGACCGGGGCGATGAGGCGGCAGCTGAGGGACGGCTGCTCGATCCGGGTGAGGCTCTCGACGTAGACCACCCGCGCCCCGAGCAGGCGCCCGATCCACGCGTACGGAACGGCCACGCCGGCGCCGGTCGTGAGCACGACCCTGGGACGCACGACGCGGAGGAGCCGCGCTGCGCCCAGCAGGTTCCGGAGCAGGTTCCGGGCGGCGAGCAGGCCGAAGTTGCGGTTGGTGGGGCCGTGGGCGTAGACGACGTGCTCCTCCGCCAGCAGCGAGCGCGCGTCGCTCTTGTCGAACGTGACCCAGACCCGGGAGAACTCGCCCCACGCGCCCCGCAGGGCCAGGAGCTGGAGGAGATGGCCGCCGGTCGAGCAGACGAGGAGCACGTCCGCCGTACCGGACACCTGCTCAGATGTCAGGGATCCGTTAGGGCTCAAATCTTCAACCATCTTTTACAAACAGTCTTTTCCCCTGCTCTGAGGAGAAAATCGCCCCGCGGCCGGCCTGAGGACATCACCGCCCGCTGCTAGCCTCGCGCCGCCTTCCCCCGGCCTCTCGCTATGCGCCTCAGACACCTCTTCGTCCTCTCGGCCATTCTTACAGCCTCGGCGGCGTTCGCCTCGCCCGCCGGGGCCACGACGTCCAGCAGCACGCAATCAGCCCAGACCAGCCTCCTGGCCTGCACGGTCGCGAGCACGGCGGGCTGCGTCCCGGGCAGGACGCTGACGCTTCGGAACCGCAAGTTCCTCTGCAACCGGCCGCTCGCCCGCTACGGACGGCTGCCGCTGAAGGTCGTGGTGCTCTTCACGGCCGGCCGGCGGTTCGGCGGCAACGGCGCGATCGACCTCTACACGGGCTGCGCGGGCGACGCCAACCCGACCACGATCGACCTGATCGTGGACGTGAGGGGAAACGGCAGGACCTACGGCCCCGGCGTGGACGCCTTCAAGGTGCGCCAGCGGGCGGGCTACACCCGCGGCATCCAGCTGACCGGCCACGTCGACTGCGGGCCCAGGTACTCGGCCGGCGTGCACCAGGACGGCGTGCAGCTCCAGGGCGGTCGGAACATCACGTTCGCCGACTTCTCGGTCGGCAGGTACAACACCGGCCGCTCGACGTGCCAGGGCGCGGGCGGCGCCTTCTTCTACTCGGGCGCCTCCGGCTACCGCCCGACCAACATCCGCGTCGTGCGGGGCCGGTACATCGCCTGCAACCACTCGCTCTTCGCCGGGCTCGGCTCCGGCGCCGTGCTCAACGCGAGGTTCCGCTCCGGCCGCACAGACGGCACGGATCCGAAGTGCCGCGGCTTCCACGGCTCGCCGCCGTGCGACATCAGGGCCGCGGTGCGCATCTCGGGCCTCATCTGCCAGCGCTGGAACGCGCGGCGGAACGTCTGGGTCGCGAGCCGGCCCCTGTAGACCCCGCAAGCGCCTCAGTAGGCGACGAGCCGGTCCCGATGGACCGCCTCGACCCCGCGGGGCCGACCTGCGAGGTCGGCGGGCGAGACCCCGGCGATCCCCTTGGCGAAGGGTGTCCCGTCCGGCCCGACGAGCTCGACCGCGTCACCCGGCTCGAACCGGCCCTCGCAGCGGGCGACCCCGATCGCGAGCAGGCTCGCGCCGTCTTCCGAGACCGCGCGCCGGGCTCCCTCGTCGACGTGCAGTCGTCCCACGACCGGCTTGCCGAAACGCAGCCAGAGCTTGAACGCCGATTGCTCCCGCGCCCGGGGCTCGAAGACCGTGCCGCGCCGCTCGCCCGCAAGGATCGGCTCGAGCACGGCGGGGCCCGCGCCGCCGGCGATCACGGTCTCGATCCCGGCGGAGGCCGCCATCTCGGCGGAGAGGATCTTGCTGCGCATCCCGCCCTTCCCGGTGGGCGCGGCCTCCCCGAGCACTGCGTCGCGAGCGGCGGAGCCCTCCGGGATCAGCTCGGCGCCGGGGGTCCCGGGAGCGCGCGTGAAGACGCCCTCGACCTCGGTCAGGAGGACGAGCAGGCGCGCCCGCACGAGCACGGCCACCTGCGCGGCCAGCGCGTCGTTGTCGCCGAAGGTGATCTCGTCGGTCGCGGTCGCGTCGTTCTCGTTCACGATCGGGACCGCGCGGAGCTGGAAGAGCGCCGAGAGCGCGTTCCGCGCGTTCACGTACGCGGCCCGGTCGGCGATCTCGCCCGCCGTGAGCAGGATCTGGGCGGCCGGGACGCCGTGGCGTCCGAGGGCGGCGTCCCAGGCGGCCTGCAGGCGTGCCTGGCCCAGCGCCGAGGCGGCCTGGAGCCTGGGGACGCTCGCCGGCCGCCGCGTCAGCCCGAGCCGCGGCAGGCCGAGCGCGATCGCTCCCGACGACACGACGACCGCCGGGGTCCCTCCGTGGACGAGCTCGGCGATCTCACGGGCGCGATGGCCGAGCAGCGCGCGCCGCAGCCGGCCGCCGGGAGACGCGATCAGGCTCGAGCCGAGCTTGACGACGACCGGACGCCGGCTCACCGCCGCTGCGTGCCGTCGCCGACGATCCGGTACTGACGCAGCCACAGGTCGCGGTACGTGACCGGGCCGCGCGGGCCGGGCTCGCGGCCGACGTTGATCCCTGTCTCGGGCGCTCCCGTCAGCTCGAAGCCGTCCACGAAGCGCGTCGGCGCGTTCCAGGCCGCCGCCGTGCCCCGGTAGCCCTCGAAGAACGAGCGCGCCGCCGCCTCGTCCTCCGCGACGATGGTGGCCGCGAGCCCGGAGGTCTCCTCGTTGGCGAGCCGCACCGCCTCCCCGAGGTCGTCGACGACGTCCACCGTGACGCCCGCGACGCGCTCCGGGTCGTTCGCCCACTCGTGGCCGAGGCGCGTGTCCAGCGGCCGGAGCTTCGCTCCGTTCCGGGCGCGGGCCGTCCCGTACACGTCCAGGCCGAGCCGCTCGAAGGTGGCGAGGAGGGCCGCGAGCGTGCCCTCGGGCGCCCGCCGGTCGACGAGCGCGAGGTTGAGCCGGTTGCAGACGCCGAGCCGGTCGAGGCTCGCCTCGGCGATCGCGAGCAGGCGGTCGCGGTCGGCGCTCGCGTGGACGTAGAGGACACCGCCGCCCTCGGCGTGCGCGAGCGCTTTCACGCCGTTCTCGGCCGCCAGGCGCGCGAGGGCGGCCGTCGTCTCGCCGCTCCCGCGCAGGATGACGAGCGGGA
>JBOHAK010000198.1:0-3783 GCA_050697795.1 Gaiellaceae bacterium | reverse complement strand
CCTGCCGCTCGACCGGCACTCGTTCCTCTCGATGGAGCGGTCGTTCTCCGTCGGCGCGCCCGGTACGGGCAACACGATCAAGCTCTACACAGTCGAGCTCGCCGGCGCGAAGAACGTCGCCGCGCGGGAGAGTCTCGCGGGGCAGCTCGACCGCATCCGGCCGGTGGAGAAGGAGCTCCTGCTCGACCTCGACGAGCTCGGCATCCCGCTCGACAACGTCGAGGGCATGGCCTTCGGGCCGGACCTGCCGGACGGACGCCGCACGCTCGTCCTCGTCAGCGACAACAACTTCGCGCCGGCGCAGTTCACGCAGTTCCTGCTCTTCGCCTTCTCGGAGAAGTGACAGCGAGCAGTCCCTGGACGGCCATCGGGGTACCGATCGACTCGGTTGGCCGGGCCGGTGGCACCGAGCACGCGCCGGCCGCGCTCCGCGAAGCGGGCCTGCTCGCGCGCCTCGGCATCTCCGATCGCGGCGACCTCGACGTGCGGATCCGAGGAGACGAGCGCGATCCGGAGACCGGCATCGTCGGAGCGCACGACGTCCTGGCGATGACGGCGACGGTGCGTGCGGCGATTCGCGACGTCGTCGCTTCCGGCGAGCGACCCCTCGTGCTGGGCGGGTGCTGCTCGCTCGTGCCGGGGGCGCTGGCCGGCGTGCGGGATGCCGTCGGCGCGGTGGGCATCGCGAACGTGGACGGGCACGTCGACGTGTACGACGGTGTGACGTCGCCCACCGGCGAAGGCGCGGACATGCCGCTCGGCGTCGCGTTCGGGCTCGGGCCTGCCGCCTGGGTCGAGGCCGCCGGCGGCGCGACGACCGAGCCCGCGCAGGCCGTCGTCCTCGGCGCGCGGGACGAGGAGGAGGCGCGGGACATCGGGCCGCTCCTGGAGGGCGCGCTCGCCGAGCTCCTCGTCCTCTCGCCGGACGAGCTGCGAACGCGCGGCCTTCGGGCGTCCGGCGAGCTCGGTGCGGAGCGGCTGGCTGAACGGGCCGGCCGTTTCTGGATCCACCTGGACGTCGACGTTCTCGACGAGGCGGCGATGCCGGCGACCGACTACCTGATGCCCGGCGGCCTCGACTGGGAGGAGCTCGCGGAGCTGCTCGGCCCGCTCTGCGCCTCGCCTGCGGTCGCGGGCCTGAGCGTCGGCTGCCTGAATCCGGAGAAGGATCCCGGAGGGCGGCTCACGCAGCGCACGTGCGACCTGGTCGCCACCGCCATGCGGCCCTGAGAGGTCAAACCGGACGGGTGCGGCCTCCGTAGACCTGGGCGAAAGAGAGTCCAAGCAGTCGTCAGAAGGGGGAGTCCATGTCTGTCCATCGGCGGCTTCTCGCCGTCCTGTTCCTGGTCGCGGCGCTTGCGCTGATCGTCGTCGCGACACCTGCCGGAGCGCAGAGCGAGCCCACGACGAAATGCACCGCGTACACCGTGCTCAAGGCCGGGAACGAGGTGCCTCCGTCGGGGTCGAAGGCCTTCGGAGCCGCCGCCGTTCACATCAACGGCACGACGCTGAGCTTCGCGGTCACGATCGTCAACCCCGCGCGGGAGGTGTTCTTCGCGGGGCACATCCACGACGGCGACGCCGGAGCGAACGGACCGGTGGTCGTGACGCTCTTCGGCGGACCCGACACCGACCGGAAGCTCATCGTGCAGGCCGCGCGCATGGAGATCGACGCGACGACGGCGGCCAACATCTGCGCCGACGTCGACGGCTTCTACGTCAACTACCACACGCGGGCCTTCCCCGGGGGAGCCATCCGCGGCCAGCTCACGCCCGTCGACTAGGCGATCGTCCGAGGGCGGGAGGGAAGGCTCCCGCCCGCGGGCTTTCGTCTCGGCAGCCGTAGCCCCTAGAAGCCAAGAGACAAACGTGGCAAACTGGGTCCGCTGTCACGAAAGGCGATGGTGATGAAGGGCGAGGCCGCCGCGCCGAGCGCGCAAGCGTTCTGGAATCAGGTTCTCGAGACCATCGACGGCGACGCCGAGACGCTCACCGCGCAGCGGAAAGCGGCGACGGAGCAGTTTCCCGAGCTCGCGTCGGCGTTCGGCCTGCTGCTCGCGTACGTCCACCACCTGCACGGGACGCTGCTGACGCTCACCCCGTATCCGCCGGATCCCGGTACGCCGCCTCCGATCGACTTCCCCAGGGAGATCTGCGAGCGTGACCGCCTCGTCTGCAACTGTGCGCACGGCGACAAGGGCGCTTGCCAGGCCTTGGGCGTCTACGGGGAGGGGGCGCTTGGGCTGCTCTCATGCGAAGGGCTCTTGGATCTGTACCGACAAGCAGTGGAGCGCGCGACGCGCGCAATCCTCCAGGCGTCCGGAGGACGCCCCGTCCACATCGACGAAGGCATCCTGCGGCAGATCGATCCGAGCGTGGGAAATGCCTGGCGGGCGCTGGTCGCAGCGCGGTGCGTCGACGTGGACTACATGACGGAATATCGTCCGCCCGAGTGACGTCGGCGCCCGAGCGCCGGCTGCGCTCTGCGCAGGCCTGACCGGGTCACACGGGGCGGGAGCTCAGGACCCCCGCCCCGCATCACCCGCTCGCGGGCGGAGGAGTGGACGAGGTGTCGTCCCCCGCGAGCGGGTCCTGGGTCGTCGCGCCTCCGGCGGCCGGCACGGACGCCGCGAAGCGGTCGTGGATCGCGCGCAGGCGCGGCTCGCGCTCCAGGGCCGACTCGACCACAGTCGGGTCGAACTGCTTCGCCGCCTCCGACTCGAGCTCCACGAAGGCGGCCTCCCACGGCATCGCCTCGCGGTACGGCCGGTCGCTCGTCATCGCGTCGAGCGCGTCCGCGACGGCGAAGATGCGCGCGGGCAGCGGGATGTCGTAGCCGGCGAGCCTGTCCGGGTAGCCGGCTCCGTCCCAGCGCTCGTGGTGGTTCCGCACCACCTTCAGCCCGTCCCCCTGGAGCAGGGCCACGCCGCCGAGCATCTGCTCCCCGAGCAGCGTGTGTGTCTCGAGGATGCGCCGCTCGGACGGCGAGAGCGCGTCCGGCTTGCCGAGGATGCGGTCCGGGATCCCGATCTTGCCGACGTCGTGGAGGAGGAAGCCGTACTCCACGCTCGGCTGCTCGAGGAGCGCCGGCTCGAGCGCCCAGGAGAGCTCCAGCGCGTACTGCTGCACCCGCTGCGAGTGCGCGTTCGTGCCCGTGTCCTTGGCCTCGAGCGCCGAGGTGAGCGCGCCCACCGTCTCGCGGTACGCGGCCTGGATGAGGGCGCGCTGGCCCTGCTCGAGCTCGAGCAGGCGGCGGAGGTCCTCCGCGTAGCGGATGAGCTGCTCCTCCGCCGGCCGCGACTCCGAGACGTGGAAGGGTCCCTCGTAGAGACCGCCCACGAGCCGCTCGACGAGCGCCAGCAGGTCGAGCGGGCTGAACGGCTTGCGGAGGTAGGCGTCCGCGCCGGCCGCCCTCGCCGCCTCGTGGCCCTCGCCGGCGCCCGTGAGGACGACGACGCCGATGTGCCGCGTGCGCGGGTCCCGCTTCAGCTCAGCGCAGAGGGTGAGGCCGCTCGGCCCGGGCAGGCCGACGTCGAGCACGACGACGTCCGGCCGGTGTTTCGCTACCAGCAGGCGGGCGCTCGCTACGTCGCCCGCCTCGTCGATCTCGATGTCGATGACCTCGAGGGTCGTCCGCAGCAGCATGCGCAGGCGCTCGTCGTCGTCGACGACGAGCACCCGCGCCGGGTGGTCTGGGCCGAGCCGCGGTTGCGGCCAACCGCGGCCCGGCTCGCGGCGAGGAAGGGGCGCCACACGGGAGCCGGGCGCTCCGCGGGCCGGCCC
>JBOHAK010000197.1:0-2393 GCA_050697795.1 Gaiellaceae bacterium | reverse complement strand
CACCTCCGCTGCGGCGCGGCTGAATGTGCTGTGCCCGGAGACGTAGCCGGCGAAGGCGGGGGTGACGAAGGTCGGGAGCTGGTACGGGACCCAGTCGACGGCTCGGATCCAGCGGACGCCGCTGTGCTCTGCGACGGGGTCGTCCGGGAAGCCCGCCCACGTCCGGACGGCAACTTCGCCGACGTGGTCGCCGAGCGCCTCGTGTCGCGCGCCGGGAGCGCTCGAGGCACGCGTGACGACCTCGACGAGCCCCCGTTCCAGCGTCAGGCCCTCCGGGTCGTACGAGGGCCCGTCGGGGTCGCTCGACTGCCCCTTCGACCCGAGGTAGCGGATCATCGAGATGGGACGGGCCGAGTCGTAGTGGCCTTTCGCCCCCCAGGCGGCGACGGCGGCGTCGTGGACCGCGCCGTTGAGGGCGAGGTAGAGCTTCACGTCCCACTCGAGACGGTCGACCTCGGCTCCCCTTCCTCCGACCCTCAGCTCGAGGTCGCGCGAGTCCGACACCTCGTTGGCGATCGTGTTCCAGTGCCCCGGCGGGGTCTCCGACCTCGGTCCGTCCGCCCAGAACTCCGCCAGCGCTCGCGCGAAGTCCCCGTGCGGGACGACGTTCGGCGCGTACGGCTCGCCCGTCGCCGGGTTGCGGTCGTGCCCACCTCCGTCGTTCCGCCCGAGCGTGTTGCCGCCGAGCGCGCCGGGCCCGATGTCGATCGTCTCGCCGTCGTCCGGGTCGAGCCGGCTCGAGTAGCGGATGACCTCGCCCGCCATCTTTGCGAACGCGGGCTCGGCGAACCTCGGCAGCGGGCCCGGGTCGATCGTCAGTCCGTCGCGTGCCTCCGGCAGCGCGAACCCGGCCACGTCGCCCCACTGTGGCCCGACGAACGTCTGCACCCGCCCGGGAACCGGAAGCCCGTTCTGCCCGACGATCTTCGCGAGTGCGAGCGGCTGCCAGCGATTGGGGTCCCGCATGTCGGCGCCGGGCTCCCCGACGACGAGCGGCGGATTGACCGGCTCGTACGCCGGGTCGGCGTAGCGAAGCTCCTCGCCGGCTCCGTCCTCGCGCCCGAAAGCGATCGCGGCGGCGGCGATCCGGTTGCCGAGCGCGGCCGGGGAGTCGCCGTCGGTCTCGGTGTAGTCGATCCGGTAGCAGAGCGACTCCATCGTCGCCACGAGCGAGTCGAACGTCTCCTGGAGCCCGGACGCGTAGGAGTAGCGGTGCAGGAGCAGCCGGTATGCGGCGTAGCTGATGGCGGCCTCGCGCGCGGCCTGCACGTCGTCCGCGTGGAGCTTCTCGTCGACGAAGTAGCCTGCGGCGTCCGGATCGTAGGCGGCCCAGGCGTCCCACATCGCGGCGGAGACGTGGAAGAGATTGCGGGCGTGGACCGTCGGCGCCGGCGTGTCGCGCCTGATCGCCTCCAGCAGCGCCTCGTCCCACACCCTGGCCACGGAGTTGCCGCCGAGGTCGCGACGCACGCAGTCGTCCGCGAGGTACGAGTCTTCCGAGCCGCCGCCGAGCGAGCATCCCGCGAGCAGGAGCACGAGCACCGTGAGGGCCACGGCCGGCCGTCTCACGGCGCCTCCACAGCGACGAGCCGGTTCGCCCGGACGTTCGCCAGACGGGTTACCGAGTCGTCCGGCCAGCGAACGACCAGCTCGCGCACGGCGTCCGCGTCGCCGAGGCCGAAGTGGAGGCGTGGGTCCTCCGAGGAGAGGTAGCTCGAGCCCGCGTGCAGCGTCTGGCGCAGGACGCGGCCGCCGGTGAGGACGGCGCTCACCTCCGCTCCGGGCGGGGATCCGTCGAGCTCCACCGAGAGCCGGTTCCCGCCGGCGACCCGGTTCTCGAGGAGGACGAGCGGGCCCCCGATCGTGAGGACGGCGAGATCGACGTCGCCGTCGTTGTCGTAGTCCGCGGCCGCGCTTCCGCGGGCGAGGAGCGGGCCCACGGCCTCCAGGCCCAGCTCGTCGCCGACCTCCTGGAAGCGGCCGGGCTCTCCCTCGGCGGCCAGGTTCCGGTACGCCTGCACCGGCTCCGCGTCCCGGTCCAGGTCCGTGACCGGGACGGCGCCGTTCACCAGCACGAGGTCGAGATCGGTGTCGAGGTCGAGGTCGAGCCAGGAGACGCCCCAGCCGGTCGAGCGGCTGAAGTCGGGGCCGAGGTCGGCGCGGACGTCCGTGAAGGAGGGGTCGTTCTCGTCCGGCGCGTTGCTGCGGTACACGGCGTGCACCTGTCCGCGCGAGTTCGACACGAACAGGTCGGCGCGGCCGTCGCTGTCGTAGTCGCCCGCCGCGATCCCCATGCCGCTTCCCGGATCGGCGACGCCGGCGGCCGCGGCGCGCTCCTCGAAGCGGAAGCCGAGACCCGCCGGGTCCGCCTCGGCCCCGCCCGGCCAGGGGAC
>JBOHAK010000196.1:0-5753 GCA_050697795.1 Gaiellaceae bacterium | reverse complement strand
AGCCCGCGATGAGCCCCCAGGATGGAGAAGGCTGCGACCCCGAGCAGCAGGAGAACGTCGACGACGTTCACCCCGACAGGGTACGGATCGTGCCTGTCTACACGACGAGGTTGACGAGCTTGCCCGGAACGACGATCTCCTTGCGGATCTCCTTCCCGTCCAGGTGCGCGCGCACGCGCGGCAGCTCCCTGACGCGCGCGAGCAGCTCGGGCTCCGGCAGCCCGACCGGCACCTCGAGCCGGTCGCGGACCTTGCCGTTCACCTGCACGACGAGCACGAAGGTCTCGTGCTCGAGCAGGACGGGGTCGGGCTGCGGCCACGCCGCCGCCCACAGGCGCTCGTGCCCGAGCCGTTCCCAGAGCTCCTCGGCCATGTGCGGCGCATACGGCTGCACGAGGCTCACCGCCGTCTCGGCCGCGAAGCGCACCTCGCCGGCGCGGGCGGGATCGTCCTTCGCGCGGTAGATCTCGTTCACGAGCTCGATCACGGCCGCGATCGGCGTGTTGAACTGGAAGCGGCGGTCGATGTCGTCGGTGACCTTGGCGATCGCCTCGTGGGCGCGGCGCACGAGCGGGCCGTCGGCCGGGACCTCGACCGCGCCCCGCTCGGCCACCTCGACGCCTAGACGCCAGAGCCGCCCCAGGAAGCGCGACATGCCGGAGATGCCGCGGTCCTGCCACTCGATGTCGTCCTCGGCCGGGCCCATGCCGAGGATGTAGAGGCGGACGGCATCGGCTCCGTGCTCGGCGACGATCTCGTCGGGCGCGATGACGTTGCCCTTCGACTTGGCCATCTTCGCGCCGAGGTAGTAGATCATCCCCTGCGTGAAGAGGCGCAGGAACGGCTCCCGGAAGCCGAGCAGTCCCATGTCGTTCAGCACCTTCACGAAGAACCGCGCGTAGAGCAGGTGCAGGATCGCGTGCTCGACGCCGCCGATGTACTGGTTCACCGGCAGCCAGTAGTTCGCGACCGCCGGGTCCCAGGGAGCCTCCTCGTTGTGCGGGTCCGTGTAGCGGATGAAGTACCAGGACGAGTCGACGAACGTGTCCATCGTGTCCGTCTCGCGGCGCGCCTCCCCACCGCACCGGGGGCAGGACGCGCGCACCCAGTCCTCGGCCGCGGCGAGGGGCGAGCGCCCCTTGGGCAGGTACTCCTCGACCTCCGGCAGGAGCACGGGCAGGTCCTCCTCGGGCACGGGCACGAGTCCGCAGGCGTCGCAGTGGAGGATCGGGATCGGGCAGCCCCAGTAGCGCTGGCGCGAGAGGAGCCAGTCCCGCAGGCGGTAGCCGACGGCCGGCCGGCCGCGACCGCGCGACTCGAGCCACTCCACGATCGCCGTCTGCGCCTCGGCGCTCTCCATGCCCGAGAACTGGGCGGAGTCGACGAGCCGTTCGTCCTCCGCATGCCCCACGTAGGCGGCGTCCGCCTCCGCCTCGCCGTCCGCGGGGACGACCACGACCGCCACCGGCAGCTCGTAGCGCCGCGCGAACGCGAAGTCACGCTCGTCGTGTGCCGGCACGGCCATGATCGCCCCCGTGCCGTACTCCATGAGCACGTAGTCGGAGACCCAGATCGGGAGCCGCACCTCGTTCACCGGGTTGGTGACGAACTGCCCGGTGAAGACCCCGGACTTCTCCTTCTCCGGGTCGGCGCGCTCCGCGGCCGAGCGGCCGACCGCGTGTCGCACGTAGTCCAGCACCTCCTGCTCGTGCGGCGTGCCCTCCACGAGCCGCGGCACCAGCGGGTGCTCGGGCGCCAGGACGAAGAAGGTCGCTCCGAAGAGCGTGTCCGCGCGGGTGGTGAAGACCGGCAGGTCGACGTCCAGCTCCTCGATCCGGAAGATGACCTCCGCGCCCTCCGAGCGGCCGATCCAGTTCCGCTGCATGGTGAGGACGTGCTCGGGCCACGACTCGAGCAGGTCCATCTCCTCCAGCAACCGGTCGGCGTAGGCGGTGATGCGGAAGAACCACTGCTCGAGGTTCCTCCGCTCGACCTCGGCGCCGCAGCGCTCGCAGTGGCCGTCGATCACCTGCTCGTTCGCGAGCACCGTCTGGTCGACCGGGCACCAGTTGACCGGCGCCTCCTTACGGTAGGCGAGCCCCGCCTCGAAGAGGCGCAGGAAGATCCACTGCGTCCAGCGGTAGTACTCGGGCTCGTGCGTCAGGACCTCGCGGTCCCAGTCGATCGCCCACCCCATGCGGCGCATCTGCTCCCGGATGGCGGCGATGTTCCGGTCGGTCACGACACGGGGATGGCCGCCCTCCTTGATGGCCGCGTTCTCGGCGGGCAGGCCGAACGCGTCGTAGCCCATGGGCCGCAGGACCTCGTAGCCGCTGCGTCGGCGGAAGTGGGCGATGACGTCGCCCAGCGTGTAGTTCTTCACGTGCCCCATGTGGAGCTCGCCGCTCGGGTACGGGAGCATCTCGAGCACGTACGTCCGCCGACCGTCGGCCTCCGCGAGATCGGTCGGGTTGGGGACGTGGAAGGCGCGCTCGCGCTCCCAGGTCTCCTGCCACTTGGGCTCGATGATCTTCGGGTCGTATCGCTCGTTCATGTCGTGCTCCGGAAACAAAAAACCTCTCTTTCGAGAGGCGCCGGGGAGAGTCGGGCGACCCTGCAGTCGCCGCGTGGCTCTCCTGTAACTAGGGAAGAAGGAAGCGCATTTCCGTTACGAAGTCTAGCGGCCGATCGCCGTTACGGCCCCGGCGTCGCGGGTATGCGAACCGGGACAGCGACGAAAGGAACGGGATGGCCGTCTGCGAGATGTGCGGGAACGACTACGACAAGTCCTTCGAGATCACCATGAGCGGGGCGTCGCACACCTTCGACAGCTTCGAGTGCGCGATCCACATGCTCGCCCCGACCTGCGCGCACTGCGGCTGCCGGGTCATCGGCCACGGTGTCGAGGCGGACGGGCGGATCTTCTGCTGCGCGCATTGCTCGGCGCAGGAGGGCGTCAGCGGCCTCGAGGATCGCGTCTGAGGCATCCGCGGCACGGCCTGACAGAATCGGCCGGGTGATCGCGACCTACTCGATCGTCGCCTGCGACCTCGACGAGCGCGAGTGGGGCGTCGCCGTGCAGTCGAAGTTCCTCGCCGTGGGCGCCGCCGTGCCGGCGGTGGAGGCGGAAGTCGGCGCCGTCGCCACGCAGGCGTGGGCCAACCTCTCCTACCGGCCGGACGGGCTCGCGCTCCTCCGCGAGCGCTACGCCGCCGACCAGGTCGTCGCCCGCCTGGTGGGCGGCGACGACGGGCGCGACCACCGCCAGGTCGGCGTCGTGGACGCGCACGGCCGGGCGGCGACCTACACGGGGTCCGCCTGCCTCGAGTGGGCGGGCGGGACGACGGGCGACGGCTACGCCGCCCAGGGGAACATCCTCGTCTCGGCAGCGACGGTGGACGCGCTCGCGGAGACCTTCGAGACGGGCGCCGGCCGGCCGCTCGCGGAGCGCCTGCTCGGCTGCCTCGCCGCGGCGCAGGCCGCCGGAGGCGACCGGCGAGGCCAGCAGGCGGCCGCTCTCCTCGTCGCGCGCCGCGGAGGCGGGTACGGAGGCACGAGCGACGTCGCCGTCGACCTGCGCGTCGACGACCACCCCCGTCCCGTCGAGGAGCTCGCGCGCCTGTTCGGCATCCACGACCTCCTCTTCGGCCGCTCGCCCGACGAGGATTGGCTGACGGTGGACGAGCGCCTCGCGGGCGAGCTGCGAGAGCGGCTCGCCGCGCTCGGCTTCCGGCACGAGAGCCTCGGCGACGCCCTCGAGGCCTGGGCGGGCACCGAGAACTTCGAGGAGCGCGTGGACAGGGCCGAGCGCATCGACCCGGTCGTGCTCGCGCAGCTTCGGGCGACCGGCGCAGCGGGAGCACCCTCTACTTCTGGACGCGAAAGCTGAGGCTGATTCTCGCGCCGAACTCCTGCACGTCGATCTTCTCGAGCTGAATCTGCTCGAGCCGAGGGTCCTCGAGAAAGCGGAGGCCCGAGCCCAGGAGCACCGGCATGAGGTCGATGCGCAGCTCGTCGACCAGACCGGCGAGCAGGAGCTGCCGCACGAGGCCGGGTCCCCCGACCACCTGAACGGCCTTGTCGCCCCGCCGCGGCGGTCGCTTGCGCGACGGCCGACTCCACGCCGTCGGTCACGAACGTGAAGGTCAGGTGCTCGTCCTGCTTCGGCTCGACCGACGGTGGCTCGTGGGTCAGGACGAAGATGGGCACCTGGTACTCGTACTCGCCCGCGTACGAGTCCGGATCCCCCATCTCGAACGTCCGCTTCCCCATGAGCACCGCGCCGGTCTCCTCGATCGCCTCGCTCATGTAGGCCGTGTCCCTGAGGGCCGCGAGGTCGGGATAGAGACGGCTCGCGCTGCCGCTCTCGTCGGCGAACCCGTCCAGTGAGGTGGTCATCCCGACGATCACCCTTTGCCATCGATCTCACTCCTCTCGTCGCTGGTTCGACCCGGCTCCCGGGCACCCGGGGCCGGCGGTGAGTCTGCCGCTCCTGCGATCATCGAGGCGATGAGCGCCGAGCTGGACGCCGAGCTTCGCGCCGACCTCGAGGAGGAGGTCGAGAGCGAGCACCCCGTCACACCGCTCGAGCTCTTCTTCGACCTCGTCTTCGTGTTCGCCCTCACCCAGGTCACCGGTCTCATGTCCGACGACCCCACGTGGGCCGGGATCGGCCGCGGCCTGCTCGTCCTCGCCGCAGTCTGGTGGACCTGGGGCGCGTACGCCTGGCTCACGAACGAGATCGATCCCGACGAAGGCTCGTCGCGGCTCGCCGTGCTCGGGGCGATGGCGGCGCTCTTCGTGGCGGGGCTCGCCGTTCCCGGCGCCTTCGGCGACGACGGCGTCCTCTTCGGCGTCGCGTACTTCGCCGTGCGCGTCATGCACATCGTCCTCTTCGCCGAGGCGACGCCGCACGTCGACGTGCGGCAAGCCGCGTTCCGCCTGGCGCGGACGGCGATCCCCGGGCCGGCGCTCCTCGTCGTCGCCGGCTTCCTCGACGGCGCCGCGCAGATCGCCCTCTGGTTGCTCGCGCTCGCGATCGACTACGCCGGCCCGTACGTCTTCGGAGTGCGCGGGTTCGTCGTCTCCGCCGGTCACTTCGCGGAGCGCTACGGACTGATCGTCATCATCGCGCTCGGGGAGTCGATCGTGGCCATCGGCATCGGCGCGGAGGGCATCGAGCTCGGTCCGGCCGTCGTGGTCGCGGCCGTCCTCGGGGTGGCGCTGGCGGCCTCTCTGTGGTGGGCGTACTTCGACGTCGTGGCTCTCGTCGCCCGGCGGAAGCTCATCGAGGCACGCGGCCACGAGCGCGCTCGCCTCGCCCGCGACGCCTTCAGCTATCTCCACCTCCCCATGTTCGCGGGCATCGTCCTCGTCGCCCTCGGAGCCAAGAAGGTGCTCGAGCACCTCGACACGCCGCTCGAGACCGTCCCGGCCGTCGCGCTCTGCGGCGGCGTCGCGATCTACCTGCTCGCGCACGACGCGATCCGCCTGCGGAACGTGGGCACGGTGAACCGGCGTCGCCTGGTCGCGGCGCTCGCGAGCCTGGCCCTGATCCCCGTGGCCACGCGCGTCGACGGACTCGTCGCACTCGCGCTCGTCGCAGCGGTGTGCGCCACGCTCATCGCGTACGAGACGCTCCGCTACCGCGAGGCGCGCGCGCGGGTGCGCACGGCCGTCTGAGGCGCCGCCACTCGCCCTGCGGCCTAGGCGGCGGTGGCGCCCCGGACGGCCGCGACCACGACGGCCGGACC
>JBOHAK010000195.1:0-2963 GCA_050697795.1 Gaiellaceae bacterium | reverse complement strand
GACCTGGGGCGCGGCTCTCCTCGCCGCGCTCCTCCTGCTGCCGCTCGCGGCGGGCGGCGAGCCGGTCGCCGCCGCCTGGGCGATTCCCGCCGTGTGGGCCGCGACCGTGGCTCTGGCGTACCCGCTCGTAGCCGCCCGTCGTTGAAGGCGGGCGTCGTTAGAGTGCCCGGCGGGCACAATGCCCCTCCGACCATGAGCGTTCTGCGGAGCATCGAGCACAGGATCGAGTCGATCGTCGAGGGCGTGTTCGGACGCGCGTTCCGGACCCACGTCCAGCCGGTCGAGCTCGCGCGCAAGCTCGCCAAGGAGATGGACGAGGCGAAGACGATCTCCGTCTCGCGCGTCTACGTCCCGAACGAGTACACGCTCTACCTGGCGCCGGGCGACCGCGACCAGTTCTCGAGCTACGAGGACTCGCTCCTCACCGAGCTGTCCGACTACCTCTCCGAGCATGCCCGGCGCGAGGGCTACGCGCTTCTCTCGGCCCCCCGCGTCCTGATGGAGGAGGACGACGACCTGAGCGTGGGGGAGTTCGGCATCGCCACGCGGATGGTCGAGTCCCAGCGGCCGCAGGTCCCGGTGCCCCCGGGCATCGTGCCCCAGGAAGCGCCCGGCTCGACGCACATCTACAAGCCACCGCCCGCGGTGACGGCCGCGGTCTCCCCGGAGGAGGCCGCCGAGCACGACCTCGCGCGCGCTCCGGCGGCGTTGCTAGTCGGCGGGAACCGCCACGAGCTGTCCGGACGCACGGTCGTCTTGGGCCGCTCGCGCGACTGCGACATCACGCTCGACGATCCGAACGTCTCGCGCCGCCACGCCGAGGTGCGCATGGAGGACGGCGCGTACTGGATCGTCGACCTCGGCTCGACGAACGGCGTGACGCTGAACGGCAAGCGGGTCGACCGGGCGAAGCTCGAGCCGGAGGACGCCGTCCTCGTCGGGACGACGGAGCTGCGCTTCGAACGCGGGTACTAGGGAATACGGGTGTCCGTCGAGCCCATCCTCATCGCGCTCCAGGCGGCCTTCATCGTTCTCCTCTACCTCTTCATCTGGCGGGTCGTCCGCTCGGCCGTGCGCGGCCTGCCGACGGCCTCCCAGGAGAGCTTCGTGCTCGCCCCGGCGCAGGTCGCCCAGGCACGGGCCGAGGCCGGCCTGGTGCCCGGCCGGCTCGTGGTCAGCCGTTCGAAGGTCGTCCCGGTCGGAAAGACGTTCGAGGCGGGTCCAGTGCCGACCACCATCGGACGCAGCGGCGACAACGTCATCGCGCTCGACGGCGACGATTTCGCCTCGGGCCGCCACGCGCGCGTGGAGAGCGGCCTCGACGGCACGTGGGTGATCGACCTCGGCTCGACCAACGGCACGTTCGTGAACGGCGAGCGTCTCGACGGGCGCCGCCGCCTCCACGACGGCGACCTCGTCCAGATCGGCGACACGGAGCTCCGGTTCGAGCGATGAGGCTGGGCGAGAGCGTCGGCAAGAGCGATCCGGGCCGCGTGCGCCGGCGGAACGAGGACGCCTTCGTCGTCGACCCGCCGCTCTTCGCGGTCGCGGACGGGATGGGCGGCGCGCAGGCGGGCGAAGTCGCCTCCCGGCTCGCCGCCGCGGCCTTCCGCGAGTACCGCGAGGCGGACGAGCTCGCGCCGGAGGAGCGCGTGCGGGCGATCATCAAGGAGGCGAACCGCCGCATCTACGACCGCGCGCGGACCGACTCGGAGGTCTCCGGCATGGGGACGACGGTGACCGCGGCGCTGCTCGGCGACGGCGGCGTGGTGATCGGCCACGTCGGCGACTCGCGCGCCTACCGCATCCGGGACGGCCGCCTCGAGCAGCTCACCGAGGACCACTCGCTCGTCGCCGATCTCATGCGGAGCGGGCGCCTGACGCCCGAGGAGGCCGAGGGCCACCCCCAGCGGTCGGTCATCACGCGCGCGCTCGGCACCGATCCCGACGTGGACGTGGACACGCTCGTGATCGAGGCCGAGGCGGGAGACCTCTTCCTCCTCTGCTCGGACGGCCTGTCCACCATGGTGTCCGACGCCGAGGTGCTGCAGACCGTGGAGCGCGCGGGCACGCTGGACGAGGCCGCGCGGGACCTCGTGCGGGCGGCCAACACCGGCGGCGGCGAGGACAACGTCACGGTCGTCCTCTTCCGGCTCGACGCCGACGAGGCGCTCGAGGAGACCCTGGTCGCTCCCGTCGCGGGAGCGGACACGGCGGACGGCGGGCAGGAGCCCGAGCTCGACGACACCCTCACCGACCTGCCGCCGGTGGCACCCGCGACGACGGTGGAGCCGCCGGCCGCGGCCGAGCCCGCGCCGGAGCGCCCGCGGCGGAAGCGGCCCCACTGGAGGCGGCGGATCCTCTGGGCCGCGCTGGGGGTCGGCTTCGTCGCGGTCCTGATCGGCGGAGCGCTCTACGGGCTCTCGCGGGCGTACTTCGTCGGCGCCGACTCGAACGGGAACGTCACCGTCTACCAGGGCGTGCCCTTCGACCTGAGCGACGGCGTCGGCCTCTACCGCGAGCGCTACGTGAGCCGGCTGCAGAGCGCCCAGCTGGCGCCCGATGAGCGCAGTGACCTCTTCGACCACGAGCTCCTCTCCTACGATCAGGCGAGGGCCCGGATCGCGGCGTACGAGGCGGAGGCCGTCCCGTAGGCCGAGCATGAGCCTCCGGACCCGCGAGCTCCTCAACCTCCTTCTCGTCGGCCTCTTGACGGCCGCCGGCTTCGCCTCCGTCTACATCGCCCGGCAGGACGTCGTCTCGGCCGGCTCGCTCTCGTACGCGGCGTTCTTCGTCGCGCTCTTCGTCGTCGCGCACGTGCTCCTCCGCCTGCGCCTCCCGCACGCCGACCCCTACCTCCTCCCGCTGGGCGGGCTCCTGTGCGCGATCGGCCTCACCGAGATCTACCGCATCGACCCCGACCTCGCGTTCCGGCAGGGGCTGTGGGTCGTCGTCGGCGTCGC
>JBOHAK010000194.1:0-7071 GCA_050697795.1 Gaiellaceae bacterium | reverse complement strand
GCAGAGCGGCGTCGTCGCAAACGCGTTCGTGAACTACCTGCCACCCAGCCTGAAGTAGCGCAGCGTCTTCGGCATAACCCCTAGGGTGTTCGACGCGCGCTGGTCGTCGGTGACGATGATCAGGATGTTCGGGCGCGAGTCCTGCGCCTCGGCAGCCGCAGGCGACATCGCAGTGGCCGCGACGAGGGCGGCGACAAGAACAAGGATGCGATTGAGGTGCGAGCTCTCCGTTTGCCGTCCTTTCTGCGCCGGAGCAAGGTTAGACCGCTGGCCCGCTGATCCAAGCACCGTGCGTCTCGAGCCGCGCCGGGAGAACACCTAGTCTTCGCCGGCGGTGGCCTAGAGTGGCCGGATGGGCAAGCGCTCGACCGGGGTCACGGTCGCCGACGTGCGCGCCTACGTGCTCACGTTGCCGCGGGCCTACGAGGTCTTCGTCCGCGGCCGCATCAAGTTCCGGGTCGGGCAGATCGTCTTCGTCGCCTTGTCGCGCGACGAGAAGGTCATGGGCTTCGGCTTTCCCAAGGACTGGCGCCAAGCGCTCGTCGAGAACGAGCCGGAGAAGTTCATGCTCCCCGGCGAGTCCGACATGCGCTTCCACTGGGTCTGCGTGCGGCTGGACGCGATCGACGAGGAGGAGATGCGCGAGCTCGTGCTCAACGCCTGGGCGATGGTCGTGCCCAAGTACGTCTCGGAGCCTTTCGCCCGGGGCTAGTCCAATCGTGCCGGCTTCCCTTCAGTCCGCGAGCTCGGGGTGCCTGACCCTGACCCTGTACTCGCGGCGGCCGATCGCCTCGTACGCCACCAGCAGCGAGCACACGGCGCTCACGACGGCGAGCGCCGCTAGCGCCGGAATCGCGGCCGCAGCCGGGATGAGAGCGAGCAGCACGACGGCCCCGACCGTCCGCCGCCGGAAGACTCGGTCCATGGTTCGATAGAGGAACGCGATCTCAGCGAGCAGGTAGAGGGCGGCGCCGCCGCAGAGCGCCACCGCCGGCACGGTGTCGAGCGCCTCGTCGAGGTGGTGGAGAGTCGTCTCGAGGCCGAGGGCGAAGAGGACGATGCCGGCGACGATCGGCAGGTGGAGGTAGCTGTAAGCGTGCAGCGCCAGCCGGTGCAGCTCCAGGCCCTTCGCCTGCATGAGCCGTCTCCGCGCGAAGATCGCGGCCACGTCGAAGTAGAGCCACCAGAGCGCCGAGACGACGACGATCCCGAGCGCCGCGGCCACGATCACTCCCGCATCCAGCTCGAGGCCGGCGCCGAAGCCGATGGAGATGATCGACTCGCCGAGCGCGATCAGGATGATCAGCCCGTGCTGCTCGGCGAAGTGCTCGGACGCGACTCTCCAGCCGCGTCCGACGCCGATCACGACCGGGCCGAGGTAGTCGATCGAAAGCGCGACGAGCCAGACCGCGATGCGCTCGTCCCCGTCGAGGAAGCCGGCGAAGACGAGCAGCAAGGCGCCGACGATCGCCGTCGGCGCGAACCGGAGAAGCGCGCCGCGGCGGTCGGGGTCATCGCGGACGACAATGGCGGAGAGAACGAGATAAAGCAGGCGGACGAGGAGGTAGGCGATCCCGAACAGCACGGCGTCGTCTCCGAAGGCGCCCGGCACCGCCAGGGCGACGCCGAACATCGCGCCCATCGCGGCGAGCATCACCAGCCGGACCCCACCCTCGTCGACGTCGACCGCGCTCGTCAACCACGCGTAGACGCTCCACGCCCACAGAGCGCCGCGAGGACGAGCATCCCGCGGAAGACTCCACCCCAGGTCGGGTCGTCCACGAGCAGGTTCGTGACCCGGGTGAACGCGAATACGAAGACCAGGTCGAAGAAGAGCTCGAGCGGCGTGACCTGGTGCTCGGTGTCGTGCTCGTCGACCACGCGTTAAGCGGCCTTTCCTTCTCTGGTGACTCAGTCGATCGGCGGCGCGGCCCCGTACTCCTCGTCGGTGACGTGGTCGCCCCAGGTCGCGGGGCTGCCTTCGTCGCCGACTTCGAGCATCGCGAGGTGGGTCATGAAGCGCGTCGGGGCAGCGCCGTGCCAGTGATCTTCGCCCGGCTCGAAGAACACGCGGTCGCCGGGACGGATCATCTCGATCGGCCCTCCGCGGCGCTGGGCGAGGCCGACGCCCTCCGTGACGTAGATGGTCTGCCCGTTCGGGTGCGTGTGCCACGCCGTTCGTGCGCCCGGCGTGAAGTGGACGCTGCTTGCAGTCAGGTGCGATGGGCCGGAGGGCGTCGCGACCTGGTCGAGGTAGACCGCGCCGGTAAACCAGTCGCTCGGCCCCGCCGCGGTCTCGATGGAGTTCCTGGTGATCAGCATGGCTGTTCTCCTGACGTTCGCTGCGGCCACGATAGACCGAGCTCGCCTGATAGAAGTCGCGCGTGCGCGGATTCGTGATCGAGGTCGACGATCCGCGGCGCAACGATGTCCGCCGGCTCCTCGAGCAGCACCGGATGTTCGCCAGTGGCGTGATGCCGCCGGACGGCGTGCACGTGCTCGATCCCGACGAAGACGCCCTCGACGCCGACATCACGTTCTTCAGCCTGCGGTCGACGGCGAGCTGCTCGGCATCGGTGCGATCAACCAGTCGACTCGGATCATGCCGAGCTGAAATCGGTGCACGCCGCAGAGGCTACGAGAGGGCGCGGCGTCGGGCGCGCCCTGGTCGACCACCTCGTCGCAGTGGCTGCTGCTCGCGGCGTTCGCCGGGTCAGCCTCGAGCGCGGAGCCGGCGAAGCGTTCGTGCCCGCGCGATCGCTGTACGCGGCGGCCGGGTTCGTTCCGTGCGGGCCCTTCGGCGAGTACCGGGCGACCGAGGACGACGTGTTCATGACGCGGTTCCTCGGCTAGCCGAGGGCGCTCGCGGACCTACTCGGTCTTCGCTGACGACCTAATGTCTACCGCCGCGGAAGAGAGAACGGAGGCGCTGTGAAGGCAATCGTCCAGGAACGGTACGGAGCGCCCGAGCGGGTGCTCCGAGTGAAAGAGATAGACCGACCGCCTGTCGGCGGCGACGACGTCCTGATTCGGGTGCGGGCAACCAGCGTGAACACGCCGGACTGGATCACGGTGACCGGAATCCCCTACGTCCTCCGCCTCCAGGCCGGTCTGCGGGGGCCGAAGACGCCGGTGCGGGGAACCGACGTCGCCGGCGTCGTCGAGGCCGTCGGCCCCAAGGTGACCGACCTCCAGCCCGGCGACGAGGTGTTCGGATCGGCCTGGGCCAGGTCCTTCGCCACCACCGGCACCTTCGCGGAGCTCACCGTCGCTCCGGCGCAGCAGCTCATCAGGAAGCCCTCCGGGCTCGGGTTCGACGAGGCCGGCGCCTCCGTCATGTCGGGGATCACCGCACTCGCCGCAATGCGCGACGTCGGTCGGGTAGGGCCGGGGACATCGGTCCTGATCAACGGCGCGTCTGGAGGCGTCGGCACCTTCGCGGTGCAGTTCGCCAAGGCCCTCGGCGCAGAAGTCACCGGCGTGTGCAGCAGCGGGAATGCCGAGCTCGTGAGGTCGCTCGGCGCCGACGAGGTCGTCGACTACACGAAGGAGGACTTCACGCGCGGCGCCGGGCGGTTCGACGTCATCCTCGACAACGTGCTGAACCACTCACCCAAGGCGACGGCCCGCGCGCTGACGCCCGACGGCGTCCTCATGCCGAACAGCGTCGGGAACACGGGCGGCATGTTCGCGGGCCTGCCGCGGATGGCGCGGGCGGCGGTGATGGGGAAAGGCTCGACCGACGTCCGCTTCGTCCCCTGTGTCGTGAGCCGCGAGAACCTCGATGCGCTCGCAGGGCTGCTCGGCTCCGGAGCCGCGAGGGTGGTCATCGACAAGGTCTACCCGCTGGCCGAGGCCGGGAGCGCGGTCGCCCACATGCTGGGCCACCACGCCAGAGGCAAGATCGTTATCGCCGTCTAGAAGACTCAGTCTGAGGAGCGGCTACCCGAACGTGAACGAGTACGCCTCGGCGGCGGGCTCGAGGAACGTGATCTCCAGCGCCCACGAAGATGAGCTCATGAGATTTCCTTCCACGTTGGAAGCGGTCACCTAGTAGCGAAGTGACCTGAATGCTGCTCGCACCTCGGTGGAGGAGAGTTCCGGCTCCTGCCAGGCCGCGAAGTGGTTGCCCTGGTCGACTTCGTTGAAGTAGAGGTTGGGGTAGGCCCTGTCGCATAACGCGTGCCAGCTTCTACAGAGAAGGGCCACCTGCCCACTTGACAGGAGAACGTGTGTTCGTGTAGAACATACGTTCCTGTGATCGCCTGTCTCTCCATTCCGGCCTTTGCTCTTCGGGTGCCGCTCCTTCGCCGGCCGGAGCTGGCAGGCAGGCCCGTGGCGCTCGCGCCGTCGGCGGGGGAGCAGCCTCTGCTCGGCTCCTGTACCGGCGCGGCCGAGCGTGCGGGCATCCGGCCGGGGATGCGCCTCTCGGAGGCGCTCGCCACGTGTCCCGCGCTCGAGCTCGTGGAGCAGGACCCTGCGGGCGTGGAGGAGGAGTGGGAGGGCGTCCTGCGGCGGCTCGAGGAGGCCGGCTTCGCCGTCGAGCCGGTCGAGCCCGGGTGCGTCTACTTCCGGACGCGGGGGGTGGAGCGGCTGGCAGGGGGGCTGGACCAGGCGCTGCGGCGGGCGCTCGACGCGGTCGGGCCGGAGTGGGGAGCGCGTGTGGGGGCAGCCTCCCGCCGCTTCGCCGCGCTCGCGGCGGCGACGGTCGCTCCGGCCGGCCGGGCGCTCGTGATCGACGACGGCGAGACGCGGCTCTTCCTCGAGCCGCTCCCGCTCGGCCTCCTGCCGCTCACGCCCGAGCGGCGCGAGGAGCTTTCGGAGCTCGGCGTCAAGCGCCTGGGGGAGCTGGCACGCCTCCCCGGGACGGCGGTCGCCGATCGGCTCGGCGTGGACGGCGCGGACGCGTGGCGGCTGGCCCGGGGGGAGGGCGATGCCGCCGTGGATCCGCGCCGCCCGCCGGCCGAGATCGCCGAGACGCTCGCGTTCCCGGAGCCGGTGGCGAACGAGCTCACGCTCGCGCGGGCCCTGGCGGTGCTCGTCGAGCGCCTGCTGGCTCGCCCGGAGCGAAGCGGCCGGGCTCCGCGGCAGCTCGCCCTTTCGGCGAAGCTCGTCGGCGGAGGCTCCTGGCGGCGCTCGCTCACGCTGCGCGAGCCGACGGCGGAGCCCGACCGCCTTCGGCTCGCGTTGACTCCCAGGCTCGCCGAGCTGCCGGCGCCCACGGCGGAGCTCCGGCTGGAGCTGGGAGAGCTGACGGAGTCGGTCGGGACGCAGGCCGAGCTCGTCCGTCCTCGCGGTAGCCGTCTGCGTGAGCGCCTGCGCGTCGGGCTGAGGCAGGTACGTACCGCGGTCGGGATGGAGGCGGTCTGCACCGTCGTGGAGGTCGCGCCGTGGTCGCGCATTCCGGAGTCGAGAGCAATTCTCGTTCCGCGCGACGACTGAACGAGCCGTCTCCGGCGCTCGTCGCGTGCAAGCGCGGTGTGCCGGCGGCCGTGAACCGCGTGCCCGTGGTCTCGGTGCGCGAGGAATGGCGCGTGATCGACCGCTGGTGGACGGAGAAGCCCGTGCGGCGGCGGTACTTCGAGGTGGTGCTCGAGAGCGGCCGGAACGTCGTCGTCTTCCGCGACGAGCTGGACGGCCGCTGGTACCGGCAGAGCGCCTAGCCGCATGGCGCTGTGACGAAGTACGCCGAGCTTCACTGCCACTCGGCCTACTCGTTCCTCGACGGGGCCTCCCTGCCCGAGGAGCTCGCCGCGCGCGCCGTCGAGCTCGGCTACGACGCGCTCGCGCTGACCGACCACGACGGCGTCTACGGCTCGCTCGAGTTCGCCTACGCCGCCCGGGCGCTCGGCCTCCGCGCGATCACCGGCTCCGAGGTGACGCTCGCCGACGGCTCCCACGTCACGCTCCTCGTCGAGACGCCGCGGGGCTACGCCAACCTCTGCCGCCTCCTCACCGCCGCACATGCGCACGAGCGCCTGAACCCGCGCCTCGACCCGGCGTTGCTCGAAGAGCGCAACGAGGGGCTCGTCTGCCTCTCCGGCTGCGCGCGCCACGGGCTCGGCGTCCGCGATCCGAACGCCGCAGCGCGTCTCGCCCGCGCCTTCGGGCGCGACCGCTTCTACGTCGAGCTGCAGCGCCCGTACGCCCGGGGCGACGCCCGCCGGAACGCCGCCCTGCGCGCGCTCGCCGAGACGCTCGGTGTCCGCACCGTCGCGACCGGCGACGTCCACGCGCACCATCCGCGCCGCGCGCGTCTCCAGGACGTCCTCGTCGCCGTTCGCAACCGGACGTCCCTCGAGGGCTGCGAGCCAGAACGCCGCGGGAACGACGAGAGCGTCCTCCTGGCCCCGGACGAGGCGTTCGCCCGTTTTCCCGACGACCGCCCCGCCGTCCATGCCGCCGGCGAGCTCGCCGAGCGGCTCACGTTCGACCTCACGCACGAGCTCGGCTACCGCTATCCGGACTTCTCCGACGGCCCGACGCCCGCCGACGTCCAGCTCGCGGAGGTCTGCCGCCGCGCCTTCGTGGAGCGCTACCGCCACGCGCCGCACCCCCTCCGCACCGGCGCCGACCGGCGGCTCGGCGAGGAGCTCGCCCTGATCGCCGAGCTCGGGCTCTCCGGCTTCTTCCTCCTCCACTGGGAAGTGCTCGAGCTCGCGCGCGACGTCGCCGCCGAGGTGCGCGGCCCTGGCTCGCCGCGTCACCTGCTGCCGCCCGGGCGCGGGCGCGGCAGCTCGGTCGGCTCGATCGTCTGCTACCTCACCGGCCTCTCGCACGTGGATCCCGTAGACGGCGGCCTCGCGCTCGGGCGCTTCCTGAATCGCGAGCTCTCGTCCGTCCCCGACATCGATCTCGACTTTCCGCGCGACATCCGCGAGAAGCTCATCGTCGCCGTCACGGAGCGCTACGGCCGCGAGCACTCGGCGCTCGTCGCGAGCTTCGCCACGTACCGCGCGCGGGGCGCGATCCGGGATGTCGGCAAGGCGCTCGGGCTTCCGCAGGCCGAGCTCGAGCGTCTGGCGCGCTTCTCGGACGGCTGGAACGCGCGCAAGGTCGGCGAGGAGATGG
>JBOHAK010000193.1:0-5433 GCA_050697795.1 Gaiellaceae bacterium | reverse complement strand
GACCTCGATGCCGTCGAGGCCCCGTGCCGCCTCCACGTAGCGGCCGTCGGTCGCGACGACGAGACGGTCGCCGCTGACCAGGAGCGCGGCGTTCGAGCTATCGAAGCCGGTCAGGTAGCGGACGTTCACGGAGTTCGTCACGAGGAACGTCCCGGCGCGGAGGTCGCCCAGCTCGGCGCGGAGGCGCTCGATCCGCTCGTTCATCCGTGCTCCTTCAGGTAGGCGAGCGCCTCGCGGTAGCCGTCGGGGCCCTTGCCGACGATCCGGTGCTCGACGACGTCGGCGATCACCGATCGCCGCCGCCATTCCTCGCGCTCGTCCACGTTCGACATGTGGAGCTCGACGACCGGCACGTCGACGACCTCGAGCGCGTCGTGGATCGCATAGCTGTAGTGCGACCACGCGCCCGGGTTGACGACGAGCCCGTCGGCCCACCGACCGGCGTCGTGGCACCACTCCACGAACTGGCCCTCGTGGTTTGTCTGGAAACAGCGCGCCGTGCAGCCGAGCTCGCGGGCCCACGCGTAGATCTTCGTCTCGAGCTCCCCGAGCCCCATGCCCCCGTAGAGCGTCGGATCGCGCTTCGCGAGCACGTCGAGATTGACCCCGTTCACGACCGCAAACTGCATCGCGGCGAGTCTACTGCCGTATGAGCGCGGCCAGGGCGGTTCTGGCGTCCTCGTCCGGGACGGTCGTGACGACCGGCTTCCCGGGCGCCTCGAGCAGCACGAAAACGCCCCGGCCCTTCTTGTCTCGCCCGAGCGCCGCCCACGCCGTGTCGAGGTCCGCCTCGACCGGCTCGGGTCGCAGCACCTCCTCGACGGCGTCGGTCGGGAGTCCGGAGAGGCGGAGCGCCGCCAGGAGCCCGAGCGCCACGGCCTCGCCGTGCGGGACGCGGTAGCCGGAGCCGGCTTCGAGCGCGTGCGCGAACGTGTGCCCCAGGTTGAGGACCGCGCGCCGGCCCTCGGTCTCATAGGGGTCGGAGAGCACGACGCCGGCCTTGTAGGCGGCGCAGGCGCGGATCATCTCCTCCTCCGGGAGCGCCCAGACCTCGCGGCCGGCGAGCAGGCCTGTCTTGACCACCTCGGCCATGCCGGAGCGCCGTTCCTTCTCCGGGAGGGTGGCGAGCACGTCCGGGTCGACGACGACCTGGGCCGGAAGGTGAAACGCGCCGGCGAGGTTCTTCCCGTCGGCCGTGTTGATCCCGGTCTTGCCGCCGATCGCCGCGTCGACCTGGCCCGTGAGCGTCGTCGGGACGGCCACCCAGCGGACGCCGCGCAGATAGGTCGCCGCGACGAAGCCGGCCACGTCGGTCGTCGAGCCCCCGCCGAAGGCGACGATCGTCCCGTCGCGCCCGATCTCGAGCTCGCTCCAGAGGCGCTCGACGACCTCGAGGGTCTTCGCCGCCTCGCCGGCGGGCACGGAATGAATCGGCGCGTCGAGCGGTGCACCGTGCAGCTCGAGCACGCGCTCGTCTGTCACGACGGCAACGGGCCGCGAGGCGAGAACGCTCCCTCGGACGGCGACGCCGAGAGCACCGAGGAGAGCGCCGTCGGCATCGTGCGCGACCGCGTCAGCGGTCTCCTCGTAGGCTCGCTGCCGCTCTGCGTACAGCCGGCGGAACTCGTCCTCGCGCTGGGCCAGCGGCCGATCGGAGCCGCGCACGCGCGCCCAGGCCGTCTCGGCGTCGACGTGGATGTACACGGTGAACGCCCGGCTGCGCAGCCGCTCCCGGTTGAGCGGCGAGAGGACGGTGCCGCCGCCGAGCGCGATGACCGAATCCGGCCCCGCGAGCACCTCGGCGAGCGTCTCCTCCTCGATCCGCCGGAACTCGGCCTCGCCGCGGGCGAAGAGCTCCGGGATCGGGACGTGCCGCTTCTCGATGAGGGCGTCGAGATCCACGAAAGGACGAGCCGTGAGCGCGGCCACGCGCGCCCCCACGGTCGACTTCCCGGCGCCCATGAAGCCGGCCAGCGCGATGTGGCGGCCTAGCGCGCCGACCACGGGATGCGCTCGACATACGCGCGCCAAGCGGCGACGAAGTCCACGAGGGCGTCGCCCCCGAACTTCTCCCTCGCCGCGCGCGCGAGCTCGAAGGCGACGCAGGCCTCGGCGACGACGGCGAGCGCCTCGACGGCGGCCACGTCCGAGCGCTCGACGAGCGCCTGCGCGGGCTCGCCGGTCTCCAGGTCCGCCGAGCGCAGCGGCTTCATCAGCGTCGGCAGGGGCTTCATGGCGGCGCGGACGACGATCTCCTCCCCGTTCGAGACGCCCGCCTCGATGCCGCCGGCGCGGTTCGTCTCGCGCCGGTAGCCGCCCTCGTCGCGAAGGATCTCGTCGTGGGCCTCCGAGCCGCGGAGCGCCGCAAGCCCGAAGCCCTCGCCGACCTCGACGCCCTTGACGGCCTGGGTGCCCATGAGTGCCCAGGCTAGGCGCGCGTCGAGCCGCTCCTCCTTCGTCGCGTAGGAGCCGAGCCCCGGTGGGACGCCGGCCGCGCGTACCTCGACCATGCCGCCGACGGTGTCCCGCTCGGCGCGCGCCTCGTCGATGCGCCGCTCGAGGTCATCGGTGACGACGGCGCTGTCGACGCGCACCCCGATCTCCCCGAGGAGCCCCTTCGCCACGGCCCCGGCCGCGACGATCGCCGCCGTGTGCCGCGCGCTGGCGCGCTCGAGCGCGTCGCGGACGTCCGTAAGCCCGTACTTCATGACCCCCGCGAGGTCGGCGTGGCCGGGGCGCGGGAGCGTCACCGGCTCCTTGCCCTTCCCCTCCGGCTCGCCCTCGGGCGGCCAGGGGCTCATCCCCCACGTCCAGTTCTTGTGGTCGCGGTTGCGGACGACGAGGGCCAGCGGCGTCCCCAGCGTGCGCCCGTGCCGCAGGCCGGCGAGCACCTCGACCTCGTCCGTCTCGATCTGCTGCCGCGGGCTCCGGCCGTAGCCCTGCTGGCGGCGGCGGAGGTCATCCTCGATCGCGCCGCGCTCGAGCACGAGCCCGGCCGGGAGCCCGGTCACGATCGCCACGAGCGCCGGCCCGTGCGACTCACCCGCGGTGGTCAAGGTCAGCGTCACGGAGCGAAGACTACGACGAGCCGTGATCGACGCGCCCGGGCAGCCCCGGTGACGAACGGCGACGACCGCCGAGCGCCCGCGCCGCATTCGACCACCCTCGCGCCGACCCGCCGAGCCGGCCCGACCAAGTAACAGAGTGTTACTTGGCGCCCCGGACGGCCGCTCGCATCGCGTCCAGGGGCGGTTCGAGCCCCGTCCAGCGGACGAACGAGGCCGCGCCCTGCGCGACCAGGACGTCGAGGCCGTCCACGATCCGCTCGCACCCCGCGGCGCGCGCCGCCGCGACGACGGCCGTCTCCCCGCCGTCGGCGCGGTAGGCGAGATCGACCGTCTGGCGGACGCCGCCGAGCTCCAGCAGCGGATCGTCGCGGACGGGGGTCGCGTTGACGACGAGGTCGGCGTCGCCGGGCACCGGCGGCCAGCCCTCGTCGGCGCTCACCTCCCGCTCGGGGAAGAGGCCGCGCAGCCGCACCGCGAGCGCGTGGGCTCTCTGCGGCGAGCGCGCCGCGATGCGGAGCGAGGCGCAGCGCGCGTCCGCGAGCGCCGTGGCGACCGCCTGCGCTGCGCCGCCCGCCCCCAGGACGAGCGCCCGCGAGCCCGCGGCCTCCACGGCGCCGACGACCGCTTCTCCATCCGTGCTCGTCCCCAGCACGCGCCCGTCCCGCACGAGGAGTGTGTTCACGGAGCCGCACCGCTCGGCCACCGGCTCGAGCTCGTCGCAGAAGGCGACCACGGCCGTCTTGTGCGGGATCGTGACGTTGGCGCCGGCGAAGCCGAGCGCGGCGAGCGCCTCCACCGCCGACTCGAGGCGGCCCGGCTCCACCGGCAGCGGCACGTACGCCCAGTCGAGGCCGGTCGCCTCGAACGCCGCGTTCTGCATGCGCGGCGAGAGGGAGTGCGAGACCGGATGGCCGATCAGCCCGACGAGCCGGGTCTCCCCGCTCAGCACTGCAGCCCGCCGCGCGGGTAGTCGAGGAACTCCTGCTCGCTCGCCGTGAAGAAGTGGCTCCTGCAATCCGCCTTGCGCACGAAGAAGAGGAAGTCCACGGGCGCCGGGTGCGCGGCCGCCTGCATGGATGCGAGCCCGGGGTTCGCGATCGGCGTCGGCGGCAGGCCCGCGCGGTTGCGCGTGTTGTACGGGTTGTCGGAGTCCAGCTGGCTCTGGAGGATCGCCTGCGTCGGCGGGATGTCGAGCCCGTAGCGGATCGTGGCGTCGATGCCGAGCGGCATGCCGGCGCGCAGGCGGTTGTAGATGACCGCGGCGACGAGGGCCCGCTCCCGCGGCACCTGCACCTCCTTCTCGACCATCGAGGCGATGACCAGCACGTCGTACGGCGTCAGGTTCTTCCGGCGCGCCTCTTTCGTGTCCACCTGCGACCAGGCGCGGTCGAACGCCGCGAGCTGCATCTCCACCAACTGCTGCGACGTCGTGTCCTCGTCGAACGAGTATGTGGCCGGGAAGAGGAACCCTTCGAGATGCGGCGCCTTGGCCTTCTCGAAGCCGGTGGGGATGTCCCGTCGGCGCTCCGTCGCCCGCAGGTAGGCCGGCGGGCGGAGCGACGGCGAGATGCCGCGCTCCTCCTCGGCGATCTCGTTCACCGCCGTGATGCGGCTCGCCATCTCCTTCCTCGTGAAGCCCTCCGGGAAGATGATCCGCAGGACCGGCTTCGGCGGTGTCGTGTCGGTCGCGGCGGTGCTCGGGTCGTCCGACGAGGCGTCGTCGTCGCCTCCGCCGATGCCGACGCCGACGACCGCGTAGGCGATCGCCGCTGCGATGCCGAAGCCGAGGACGACACCGAGGAGCGCGGCGAGCCGGCCGCCGTGCCTCCGCCGGTAGTCGCGCCTCACGCCGGGCGGGCGTTCGCCTTCCACTGCAGGTAGCTCGTCAGGAGGTGCGCCGCGGCGAGCGCGTCCTCGGGGGCGCGGCCCGTTCCCGCGCGCGCGAGCGCGGTGGTGAAGCGCTCGTCGAAGGTCACGACGGGCAACTCGGTCGCCGCCCGCAGCCGCTCCACGAACCGCTCGGTCTCTTCCGCCTGGGCACCGCGCTCGCCGCGCAGCGTGACGGGCAGCCCGACGACGATGTGCTCGACGTTCTCGGCGCGGGCGAGCTCGACGACGCGGGCGATCCCCGGCTCCGCAGCGGCGCGCTCGACCACGCCGAGCGGCCGCGCGACCGTACCGGTGGGATCCGACACGGCGACGCCGGTCCGCGCGGAGCCGTAGTCGAGGGCGAGCACCTTCACCGCCGCAGGATTGTAGATAGTCGGTCGGCAGCTCAGCCGAGCGCGGCGAGGAGCACCTTCTCGGCCTCCGCCAGCGCCTCGCCGAGCTTCTCGGGATCGCGGCCGCCCGCGCGGGCCATCGT
>JBOHAK010000192.1:0-1684 GCA_050697795.1 Gaiellaceae bacterium | reverse complement strand
CGGTCGACCCGCCGGTCGTTCCCCTGCTCCATCGCCCGATCGAACATGGCGCGTTCGTCGGGGTTCTCGGCGAGCCACGACCAGAAGTCGGTCCCGAAGGCGCCGGGGAACGAGGGCTCCCCCGACGCGTCGAGCGCTCCCGCCGCCCGCAGCCACACGCCGCCGAAGAGGTGCGCGAACGCGCCCCAGCCGTCTCTCAGGGGCTCGGATGCCTCCGTGTTCCGGAAGACACCCGGCTCCTCCTCGGCGAAGACCCCCTCGCTCGCCAGCGCGCGCAGGAGCCTCCTGAGGGCATCGGGGTCGGAATCGAGCGCCTGCGCGAGCTTCTCGACGCGACGGGGCCCGCCGGCGAGCGCCTCGGCGACGCCCAGGTCCGCGACGATCGCGAGCGCCCGCGTGCACAGCGCGCCGCGCACGAGATCCCAGAGCCGGGCTTCCGGCTGTCGCTCGGTCATCGACGCGCGACGGCGACGGCCTCGGCGACCTCGTCGACCTCCGCGTCGGAGAGCGTGCGGCAGTCAAGCAGGAGCCGGTTGTCGCGCACGATGCCGACGATCGGCGGATCGCCCAGGCGAAGCGGCCCTGCGAGCGCGAACTCGAGCTCGCAGGCGTAGCTCTCGATCTCGGCGACCGGCAGCGCGCCGCCCCCGCTGCGGGCGACGGTCCGCTCCACCGTCCCGCCGGTCAGCGAAGCGAGGCGCTCGGCGCGGGCCCGCACCGTGTCGGCCGGCTCCTCGAGCATGCGGAGCACGGGCAGGTCGCGGCTCCCGGCCCGGTAGAGGGAGAGCGTCCCCTCGAGCGCGGCGAGGGTCAGCTTGTCGGCGCGGAGGGCGCGCTGGAGGGGATGGCGGCGCATCCGGTCGACGAGGTCCGCGCGGCCCGCGGCGATCCCAGCCTGGGGCCCGCCGAGGAGCTTGTCGCCGGAGAAGGTCACGACGTGCGCGCCGGCCTCGACGCTCGCGCGGGCAGTCGGCTCGTCCCCGGTCTCGACCAGCGCGCCGGAGCCCAGGTCGTCGACGAGAGCGAGCCCGTGCCGCTCCGCGAGTCGGGCGAGGTCGCGCGTCCGCGGCTGCTCGGTGAAGCCGACGATGCGGAAGTTCGACTGATGGACGTGCAGGAGGACGGCCGTGCGCTCCGTGATCGCGCGCTCGTAGTCGGCGAGGCGCGTCCTGTTCGTCGTCCCGACCTCGACGAGCGTCGCCCCGGAACGGGCCAGCACGTCCGGGATGCGGAAGCCGTCGCCGATCTCGATCAGCTCGCCGCGGGACACGACGACCTCGCGCCCCTCAGCGAGCGCGGCGAGGGCGAGGAGGACGGCCGCGGCGTTGTTGTTGACGACGAGCGCCGCCTCGGCGCCGGTGAGCTCCCGCAGCGCGGCCGCGACATGGTCCTGGCGCGAGCCGCGGCTCCCCGCGCCGACGTCGTACTCGAGGTTGGAGTAACCCGCCCCGACCTCGAGTACGCGCTCGAGCGCGGCCTCGGCGAGCGGGGCGCGTCCCAGGTTCGTATGGATGACGACTCCGGTCGCGTTCAGGACGCGGCGCAGGCTGGGGCGGAGGGACGTGTCGAGCTCGGCCGCCGTACGCGCCACGAGATCGCCGGCCGGGTAGCCGGCCTTGACGTCCTCGCGGGCGCGCGCGAGCGCCGCGCGCACGGCGGCGAGGACGAGCGGGCGGCCGTGGCG
>JBOHAK010000191.1:0-1977 GCA_050697795.1 Gaiellaceae bacterium | reverse complement strand
GCTCGGCGCCGTGGTACTCGGCGAGTGCCGAGCCGCGCAGCGCGACGACCGCGGGCCCGAGCGAGACGAAGGCGGCGAGCGACTCGCGCGCGAGCGGCGAGAGGCGCGAGCGCCGCAGCGCGCGCATCGCGACCACGCTCCCCGCCATCGCCCCGGCGACGCCGGGCCGCTGGAAGGGGAGGACCGCTTCGGGCAGCCGGCGGCGCACCTCGGCGAGGAGGGGGAAGATCTCGGCGACCCGCAGGGGCGCGCGGGCCAGCCGGTTCTGGACGTCGACCGCCTTGAGCGGCTTCTCGCCGGAGGCGACCTCGAGCCTGCCGTCCTCGGTGCGGACGGCGCAGGCCCAGTGCCGCGGGCCGTGCACGAGCACGCCGTTGGCAAGCGCCATCCCACCGAGCGGGATGTGGCTCTCCTTCACGCTCCCAGTGTACGTAGACACGGGGAAAACCCCTGTTTCCCCTGTGTGCCCCCTTCTTCAAGCCCGGGCGCAGATGCCGCGGGCGACGTGCAGAAGGAACCGCGTGCCGAGCTCCAGGTCCTCGACGGCGATCCGCTCGTCGGCCGAGTGGACGAGGCGGGCGGCGAGCTCGGGGTCCATCGTCCGCAGCGGGAAGAAGCCGTAGGCGACGGTGCCGAAGGCCTCGCGCACGAAGTGGCTGTCGGTGAAGCCGGGGGAGACGACGGGAGCCACGAGCGCCTCCGGCTCCTCCGCCGCCACGAAGGACGCGATCGCGTCCCACAGGGGTGTGGCGAGGGGAGACCGCGTGCCGCCGACGGCCTCCACCCACTCCAGGTCGTAGCCGTCCGCGCCCAGCTGCGCGCGGAGGGCGGGCTCGGCGTCGGCCGGCGTGTCGCCCGGCAGGAGGCGGCAGTCGCAGACGACCTCGCAGAGGCCGGGGATCACGTTCACCCGCTGCGAGGCCGCGATCATGGTCGGCGAGACCGCCGTCCCGAGCATCGGGTCGACCATCGCCCGCACGTCGGCGGGCAGCTCGGCGACGCTCCGCGCGAGCTCGTCGGGCCCCGGCACGTCGCCGAGCGCGGCGAAGAACGCCTCCGTCTCGGGCGTCAGCCGCGGCGGCGAGCTGAAGTCGGCGAGCCGGTCGACGAGCCGCGCGGCGCGGACGAGCGCGTTGTCGGCGATGCCCGGCATCGAGGCGTGCCCGCTCCGCCCGTGGACGCGCAGCCGGAAGGGCGCGCTCATCTTCTCGGCCGTCGAGCAGAGGTAGACAGGCCGCCCGTCCACGTGCACCCAGTCGCCGCCGCCCTCGTTGACGCAGTAGTCCGCCCGCACAGCCGCCGGATGCTCGCGGCAGAGCCAGGAGAGACCGAAGTCTTGGCCGACCTCCTCGTCGGCGGTCGCCGCGAAGACGAGGTCGCCCGCGGGCTCGAAGCCCTCGCGCGCGAGCGTGGCGATCGCGACCGCCGCGGCGGCGACGTGGCCCTTCATGTCGAGCGCTCCGCGGCCCCACACGCAGCCGTCGCGCACGTCGCCCGACCACGGGTCGATCGTCCACTCGGCCGGGTCCGCGACGACGGTGTCGGTGTGGGAGAGGAGCAGGAGGCTCGGGCCCTCGCCGCGGCCGGGAAGCCGCGCGACGAGGTTCGCCCGCTCGGGCACGCGCGCGTACAGCTCGCAGGCGACGCCGGCCTCATCCAGGTAGGCGCGCAGGAGCTCGGCGGCCTGCGTCTCGTTCCCGGGCGGGTTGACGGTGTCGAGGCGGAGCAGGTCCCGGAGGAGTGCGGTCGCCTCGTCGCGCAGGGCGGCGACCGCCACTAGCGGCGGGTTCCCAGCGTGAGCAGGTAGGTGCGCGGCATCCGGACTCCCTCGCCGTCCTCGTACCGGGCGTGGAGCTCCACGAAGTCGCGCCGGAGCGCCTCGCGGCGGTCCTCGTCCAGCGAGTCCGCCAGCGTCTTCGTGGGCCCGTACGAGGTCGAGAAGAGCTCCCAGACGTCCTCCGCCGAGGGGGCGACGAG
>JBOHAK010000190.1:0-4078 GCA_050697795.1 Gaiellaceae bacterium | reverse complement strand
CCTGCGGGCTGTGTCCTGCGAGCACAAGCGAGACAAGACGGCAGCGCGACTCGAACGAGAACCTCATCCATCGCGGCGGCTGCGTAGCGTTGTGCATTCCGGGCCTCCTTCGCGAGCTGGGGTATCGACAACCGCCAGCCTCGCGGGAGGCCCGGACGCAATCAGCCGTCTCGCAGGTGTGTAGGCAACAGACCTAGACCAGGGTCTCGGTGCGGGCGGCGGGCGATACGGCTTCGCCGGCCCGCGGGCCGGCGAGCGGAAGACGCACGCGGAAGGTCGTCCCTTCCCCTTCGACGCTCGTGAAGTCGATCGAGCCGCTGTGGGCCTCCACGATCGCCCGCGCGATCGTGAGGCCGAGACCCGTGCCCTCGATGGCGCGTTCCTGCGCCGACGAGGCCCGGAAGAAGCGGTCGAAGAGCTGCCTGTGCTCGGCCGCCGGCACGCCCATCCCCGTGTCGGAGACGGCGAGCACGACGTCCTCTCCGCTCGCGCCGAGCGCGACGACGACCCGTCCGCCCGGCGGCGTGAACTTGACCGCGTTCGAGACGAGATTGTCGAGCAGCTGCCCGAGGCGGGCAGCGTCGCCGCGCAGCGGCGGGACGGGCGCCGCGTCGAGCCGAAGCTCGACAGAGCCGCGCTCGGCGGCCGGGCGCAGGGCCTCGACGGATTCCCGCGCGAGTAGCTGAAGGCTCGCCTCCCCGAGCTCGAGCGTCAGCCGGCCGGACTCGATCTGCGCGACGAAGAGCAGGTCGCCCACGAGACGGAGCAGGCGCTTGGAGTTGCGGTCGACGACGTCCAGGAAGCGCCGGCTCTCGTCGCCCCAGGGTCTCGTCCTCCATCACGAGCTCCAGGTAGCCCGCGATGGACGTGAGCGGCGTGCGCAGCTCGTGCGACACGAGCGCTACGAACGCGTCCTTGAGGCGGTCGAGCTCCCGCAGGCGGTCGTTTTGCTGCAGCAGGAGGCGCTGCATCGACTCCGCCTCCGCCCGGGCGGCGCGCTCGCTCGCATAGAGCCGTTCCCGCTCGCCTCCGACCCGCTCCAGCTCGCGGACGACGCCGACGAGACGCGCCAGCGCCAGGAGTGGCAGGACGGCAGCGCCGACGACGATGCCGACCGGGTGCTCGACGCCGCCGAGCCAGGCCTCGAGGGCGAGCACGGCCGGGGCGGTGAGGGCGGCAACGGCCAGCGCCGCCACGCGCAGGCGCGTGAGGCCCGGCTCGTCGAGACGCGCGGCAGCTCCCAGCCTGGCCATCGACGGGTGCAGCGCAGCGGCGCCTGTGCAGAGGTAGCCGGCGAGCCAGACGACGTCGATCCACGTGCCGGCGGTGTAGCCGCCCGAGAGCTCCAGCCCGGCGAAGGCCACGTCGGCGGCGATCGTGCAGACCACCCCGGAGGCGAGGAGCGCGAAGGCTGGCGAGGGCGCTCCCGGCGCGAAGAGCAGGCGGACGAGCAGCGTGAGCAGGAGCACGTCCATCAGTGGGTAGGCGGCGGAGAGCGACCGCTCCAGCAGGCTCAGGCTGGCGTCGGCAGCGTACGGCTCGATCAGGAACGCCCACGCGACCACGCCCGCCGCGACCGTGACGATCGCCGCGTCGAGGACGATCCCGTACGGGCCCGTGTCGCGTCGGCCGCGGCCGCGGGCTAGCAGGACGAGCCCGGCGCCGATCGCCGGATAGCCGCTCAGGTAGAGCACGTCCGCCACGGACGGGAACGGATTGCGGCCGATCGCCTCGTAGACCTCCCAGGCGATCTCACCCGACGCGGTGAGCGCCGTGCCGAGCGCGATCAGCACCCAACCGAGCGGGCGGGCAGGACGGTAGAGGTGGATGCCGACGAGGACGGCGAGCGCCGCGGAGAGAGCCACGGCGTCGTAGACGACGCCGCTCGGAAGGCCGTCTCCGAGCGCCAGGAACAGCGCAATGGCGAGGACGCCCAGCGCGCCGTACGCCAGGGCCGGACGGTCGGCGGACCGCGTGCGTGGCATGCCCTTCTCACGGCGGCCGGTGCGATTGGCTTGACAGCGGTTAGCGGCCGCCGAAGTGATGCGCGGCGGGCATCGCGCCGCGCACCTCGGCGTCGTTCGCGACCCGGCGGGCGAGCGGAGCGAGGGAGGCGAAGTCGGAGACGAGGACGTTCCTGTTGCGGTCGACGCGCTCGAAGCGCCCACGGGCGATGAGGAGCGGCTCCCCGCGCACGAGCGCGCGGTAGCGGTCGTACACCGGCGGCGGCACGATCAGGTTCACCTGGCCGTGCTCGTCCTCGACGAGCATGAACACGACGCCGCTCGCCGTGGCGGGCCGCTGGCGGGCGACGACCAGCCCTGCGACGGCGACGCGCGCCCCGTGCGGCGCCTCCTGGAGGTCCGTGCTCGCCAGCACCTCGCCGGGCAGGTGCGGCCGCAGGAGCTCGAGCGGATGGAGCCCGACGGAGAGACTCGTGAGGCGGTAGTCGGCGAGCATCCGCTCCCAGGGCGTCTGCTCGGCCAGCTCGGGGATCTCACTCGTCGCCTCGAGCGGAAGCGCGAGCTGCCGGCTCTCGCCGCCGTCGCCGGCGCTCGTGGAGCGCGGCGCGAGCCCGAGCCGCCAGAGGAGCTGGCGCCGCGGCCAGCCGAAGGAGTCGCAGGCGCCGCTCGCCACGAGCGCTTCCAGGCCCGGCCGGTCGAGCGGTGCCCGCCGCGCCAGGTCGGCCACGCTCCCGTAGGCGCCACCGGTCTCGCGCTCCTCCACGAGCGCGACGGCGGGTGTTTCCCCCAGCCCCTTGACGTAGCCGAGGCCGACGCGGACGGCGCCATGCTGAAGCCGGCACTTGGCGGCGCTCCGGTTCACGTCGGGCGGCAGCACCTCGACGCCGCGGCGCTGCGCGTCCCGCACGAGGCTCGCGGGCGGGTAGAAGCCCATCGGCTGCGCGTTCAGGAGCGAGCAGAGGAACTCCTCCGGGTAGTGGTGGCGCAACCAGGCCGACTGGTAGGCCAGGAGCGCGAAGGCGGCCGCGTGCGACTTGGGGAAGCCGAAGGAGGCGAAGCCCGCGAGCTTGGAGAAGACGAGCTCTGCGGTCTCGAGGTCGGCGCCGTTTGCCTGGGCGCCCTCGAGGAAGCGGCGCCGGTAGGCCTCCATCGCGTCCAGGCTCCGCTTGCGACTCATCGCCCGCCGTAGCCCCTCGGCCTCGCCGACCGTGAAGCCGGCGAGGGCCACGGCCACGTCGAGCACCTGCTCCTGGAAGATGATCGCGCCGAGGGTCTCTCTGAGCGGCTCGGCCAGCGACGGATGGTCGTAAGGCGGCTCGTAGGCCGGGTCCTCGCGCAGGCGCTGGCGCCGCTCGATGTACGGGTGGACGGCCTTGCCCTGGATCGGCCCGGGGCGGACGAGCGCGACCTGGATCGTCAGGTCGTCGAGGTTCTCGGGGCGCGTGCGCAACAGGCTTTGCATCTGCGCCCGGCTCTCGATCTGAAAAAGGCCGACCGTGTCCGCATCCTGGATCTCCCGGTAGACGCCGGGATCGTCGAGCGGGATGCGGGAGAGGTCGATCGGCTTCTCGCGCAGGAGCGCGATCTGCTCGACGCACTCCTCGACTGCGGAGAGCATCCCCAGGCCGAGCAGGTCGATCTTGAGGAAGCCGGCATCGGCGCAGGAGTCCTTGTCCCACTGGCAGTTCTGGCGGCCTTCCATCGCCGCCGGCTCGACCGGGACGAGCTCGACGAGCGGCCGCGAGGAGATGACCATGCCGCCCGGGTGCTGCGACAGATGGCGCGGGAGGCCGGCGATCTCGCCGCAGAGCTCCCGAAACGCTCGCCAGCGCGGCGAGGCGAGGCGTGCGTCCGCGCCGGGCACGTGCTCCATCTCCTCCCCCACCTTGCGGGCGTTCCAGCCGTCGGAGACGCGCGCGAGCCGTTCCAGCTCCGCCTGTGGGAGCCCGAGCGCCTTGCCGACGTCGCGGATCGCGCCGCGGGCGCGGTAGGTGGCAAAGCTCGCCACGAGCGCGGAGTGCTCGCGGCCGTAGCGCTCGGTGACGGCGACGATCAGCTTCTCCCGGATGTCGCGCGGGAAGTCGAGGTCGATGTCGGGGACGGACTTCAGCTCC